>NZ_JBKVXZ010000008.1:0-81386 GCF_046973065.1 Flintibacter sp.
AATATGACCCGTATGGAAGAAGTCAAGTACCTGCGCACCGAGCCCAACGGCCGCCACTATAACTGCGCCCAGTCCCTGCTGGTCCCCTTTGCCGAGCAGGTTGGCCTGGACAAGGAGCAGGCTGATAAGCTGGGCAGCTTCTTTGGCTCCGGCATGCTTCACGGCTCCGCCTGCGGCGCGCTGAGCGCCACCCAGATGATTCTGGGCATGGCTGGCTACGACAGTCAGCAGGCCCGCCAGATCATCCACGATTTCCGCCAGCGCCACCAGGCCACCGACTGCACCACCCTTCTGACCCTGGCCAAGGAGCAGGGCATCCCCCGCAAGGACCACTGCGACGCGCTGGTCTTTGAGATGGCTGAGCTTCTGGAGGAGATTTTTGCCTCCAAGGGCGAGTAACCCCCGGAAAACGCCAAAACGGGAAGCCCCGCCGGACTTCCCGTTTTGACTGTTTTGTGAGAAGGAAGGAATGGAAAATCGAGCTGCAAAGGTTTTTTCAAGAACCTGGTAAGAGCGGTAACCAAATTCTTGTTAAATTTTTAACCTTTTGCCGATACAAACTTTACCACCCTTCCTGGAAAAACACCATTCCCAATTTCATTATAGTTTATATTGCTGATTGCTTATATTCTCTGCTTCCTTGCGCGGGAAAAGGAAATAGGCTATAATCAAAAAATCCATTTCTTCAAGGAGGATCTCCATGCAGCCATTGGAACAACTGCCCATCCCTCTGCTTCTGTGGTACCGGGAGCACGCCCGGGTTCTGCCCTGGCGGCAGGACCCTACCCCCTATCGGGTGTGGGTGTCAGAAATCATGCTCCAACAGACCCGGGTAGCGGCGGTGCTGGACTATTATCGCCGTTTTTTGCAGGCCGCACCCACCGTGCAGGATCTGGCCGCTCTGCCCGAGGATGCCCTGATGAAGCTGTGGCAGGGACTGGGCTATTACAGCCGGGCCCGCAACCTGCAAAAGGCCGCCCGGCAGATCGTAGAGGACTGGGGCGGGGTATTTCCGAATACTTATGAGGGCATCCGCTCTCTAGCAGGAGTTGGGGATTATACCGCCGGAGCCATTGCCTCCATCGCCTTCGGCATTCCGGTGCCTGCGGTGGACGGGAATGTGCTGCGGGTGGTGACCCGTCTCACCGCCGATCCTTCGGATATTCTCGCCGCTTCCACCAAAAAGCGCATCACCACCGCCCTTCAGCAGGTCATCCCCACCGCCCAGCCCGGGCAGTTCAACCAGGCCATGATGGAGCTGGGAGCCACCGTCTGCCTGCCCAACGGGGCGCCTCTGTGCGAGAAATGCCCGGCCGCCGAGTTCTGTCAGGCCTTTCAGCAGGGCCGCACCGGGGAGTTTCCGGTAAAAGCCCCTAAAAAACCCAGGCGGATCGAAAAGCGGCGGGTGTACCTGATCTTCTCCGACCGGGGCGTGGCTCTCCGCCGCCGTCCGGAGCGGGGCCTGTTAGCGGGACTTTGGGAATACCCCAACGAGCTGGAGGGAGAGAATGCCATCCCGGCCCAGCTGGGACTCTCTCCCGACGAATGTAAGAGAGTGACCACCGGCAAGCACATCTTTTCCCACATCGAATGGCACATGACTGCCTGCACTGCCCAGGTGGAGCCGGAGACCCTGCCCGACGGCTGGGTGTGGGCCGACCGGGGCGCGCTGGAGCGGGACTACGCAGTCCCCAACGCCTTCTCTGCCTTTTCTGATGCAGTCGCCCAGCGCCTGGGTTATTTTTAAGGAGGGACGATTATGATCTGCGATCTCTGTCCCCGGCAATGCCATGCTCTGCGCACCTCTGAACGCGGAGACGGGCTGTGCGGGATGCCGGAAGGCCCTATGGTGGCCCGGGCGGCTCTCCACATGTGGGAAGAACCACCCATTTCCGGCACCAAGGGCTCTGGCACCATTTTCTTCTCCGGCTGTCCTCTGGGCTGCGTGTTCTGCCAGAACGAGAAGATCAGCCACGAGCACTTCGGGAAGGCCCTCACTCTGACTCAGCTGGAGCAGGTGTGTGAAAACCTCATCGCCCAGGGAGCTCACAACCTCAACTTTGTCACCCCCACCCACTATGCCCATGTGCTCCGTGCGCTGTTGACCCGGTACCGCCCCACCGTCCCGGTGGTTTGGAACACAGGCGGGTATGAGCGCCTGGAAACTTTGCACAGTTTGGACAGACTTGTGGATATTTACCTCCCGGATTTAAAGTATCTGGACGGAAACGCCGCCGCCCGCTATTCTGCCGCCCCAGATTATCCACAGGTAGCTGTGGATGCCATTCAGGAGATGGTGCGCCAGGTAGGCCCATGCCAGTTTGATGAGAACGGCTTGATGAAAAAAGGTGTCATCATCCGCCATCTGATTTTGCCCGGACAGGTGGACGGGGCAAAGGCGGTGATGGACTGGGTTGCGGACACCTTCCCCAAGGGGACGGTGCTCTTTTCCCTGATGAGCCAGTACACCCCCTGGGGCGACCTCTCCAACGTGCCGGAGATCGACCGCCGCCTGCGCCGGGGAGAGATGAGCTCTGCGATCCAGTATATGCAGAATTTAGGGCTGGACGGTTTCTGTCAGGAACGCACCAGCGCCAAGGAGGAGTACACCCCGCCCTTAGACCTAACAGGCCTACTTTTCTCGAAAGAAAAGTAGACAACGCTTTCTTGAAAGAAAGCTTAGCAAAGAACTTCCTGCGAAACTGCGTTTCGCCTCTTCCTCTGAGAACGAAAAATCCCGTGGATTCACAGCAATCCACGGGATTTTTTTGCTTATCGGCCTAGCAGGAACATGTCCTTGCTGGAGGAGATGAAGTTGGAGATGCTGTACAGCACCACCACCTGGTCGATGTCGTTTTCCTCCACATAAGCTTTAATACTGGTCTTGTTCATACGGGTATCAAAGAGGTGGATCTCAGAAAAGCTCTGGGTCAGGAAGGGAGCCAGAGAGTCAGAGTAGGAGTCCCGGATCACCAGCACCTTGGGGGCGTCGGTGTGCTCGGTCTCGATGACGCACAGAGGCTGGTTGCCGCCCAGGAAGGAAGAATATTTGTCCTTCTTATCCAGATAGCTGTCCACATACAGGCTGCTCTCCACCGGGCTTCCCTCGGGATAGCCGGTCACTTTCACGCCGTCGCCGGAGATATACCGGTCGATGTGGTCAGGAGCCACCCACCGCACGCCGGAGGTGGAGAAGGTGGTACCATAGAAGGAGTCGGACACCGTTACCTTGGCGCTCTCGTCCAGAGGAACCGCCTCCATCCCCATGGCCTCCATCAGGGCTGTGTAACCGTAGTAGGCGCCCAGGCTGGTCCAGTGGTGGTCGGTGCGGTAGTAGATCTCCTCGTCCTTATGCTCTTCCAGAGCGGAGTACATGTCAATGGTGAACGTCTGCACTGTGTCGTAAAGATCGTCAATAATGGTCTTCTCATCGGCAGTGGGGGCTCCGGCGGGCAGCCGGTCCGACCAAATCTCCGTGGAGGAGGGGATAATGCCGAAATAGACGGGCACGTTCAAATTGTACACCAGGTCGTTGACGTATCCAGCGCTGGTCATCAACGTGTCGTAGTCCGGCTCGTCCAGACGGTTGAGCAGGGTGTCCTCCTTGCCGAAGTAGACCCCGTTGTTCTCCTGTTTGCCGCTCAGCCGCTCGCTCCAGGCCTTCAGGGCCACCCAGAAGTCTCGGCCGATCACGTGGTCATTGACGTAGTCTTCTGCGTCCTCCATAAACTTACCGCTTTCCAGGTTCTCCAGGCTCAGCTTAGGGGGCGTCTGCAGATAACGGTTTTCCAGCTCAGAAAACTCCTGATCCGGCGCCAGCAGACTGCCCACCAAAATCCCGCCGATGAACAGGGAAAACAGGATCGTCAAAAAGATGCAATACTTTTTATTCATGGATACCCTCCTTAGAAGCGGAAATACAGGAAGGGGTTGTAGGTGCCGTCTACCAGATAGGCGGTGCACACAACCAGTCCCGCCAGCACCAGCACCGTACACACAACCTCAGCCGCCCGGGGCTTGAGCTTATGGTACAGCTTGGCGCCCAAGGGAGTGGAGGCCACAGCGGCCACCAGCAGAATGGGCAGGTAGCTGGTCACGTAGTAGCCCAGCTGAGCATCCACCAGAGGCACGCCGCCCAAGCCGAACATCACCTTCAGGTAGGCGCCCAGCTGAGCAAAGTCCTCAATGGCGAAGATGGCCCAGCTGACCACCACAAAGAACAGGGTGTAGATATGGCCCACCACAGCGGGAGCCTTGTTCAGAACTTTGAGCAGGAAGAACTTCTCCAGCATCAGCAGCACAAAGAAGTACAGGCCCCAGATAAGGTAGTTCCAGCTGGCGCCGTGCCAGATACCGGTGGCGGCCCACACCACCAGCAGGTTGAACATCCACCGGGGCTTGGAGCAGCGGTTGCCTCCCAGGGGGATATACAGGTACTCCCGGAACCAGGTGGACAGGGAGATGTGCCAGCGCCGCCAGAACTCGGTAATGCTCTTGGAGATATAGGGGTAATTGAAGTTGGGCAGGAATTCAAAGCCCAGCATCCGGCCCAAGCCTACCGCCATGTCAGAATAGCCGGAGAAGTCGAAGTAGATCTGGAAGGTAAAGGCGATCACGCCCAGCCACGCGCCCAACACAGTGAGCTCTCCGGCGGTCATGGCCTTATAGGCCTCCCACAGCATGCCCACGTTGTTGGCCACCAGTACCTTCTTGGCCATGCCGACCATAAACATCTGCACACCGGAGGCAAACTTCTCGGTAGAGGTGGTGCGCTCGTTAATCTGATCGCCCAGGTCCTTATATTTAATGATAGGACCGGCAATGAGCTGGGGGAACAGGGTAACGAAGGTGCCGAAGTTGATGATGCTGCGCTGGGCACGGGTATCTCCGCGGTACACGTCGATGGTGTAGCTCATGGTTTGGAAGGTATAGAAGGAGATACCGATGGGCAGATGGATGCCCAGCACCGGCATGAAGGTCAGGCCCATGGCCTGCAGCGAACCGGCCAGGAAGTCCCAGTACTTGAAGAACAGCAGCAGCGCCAGGTTGAAGATGATGGACGAGGCCACCGCCAGCCGGGCTCCTTTGTCATTGCCTTTGTTCTTGCACCGCTCCACCAACATACCGTGGGTATAGTCGATGGCGGTGGACAGGAACATGATGGCTACATACTCTCGCTCGCCCCAGTAATAGAAGAACAGGGACGAAATAAGCAGTACCACGTTGCGCCCCTTCCGGGGCACCAGATAATAGACCAGTAAGGTCAAGGCCAGAAAATAAAATAGAAAGATTGGGGTCGAAAAAACCATATGGTTATCCTCCTGGGTAAAACGAAACAGAATGAAAGGCGGACGGCACAGACCGTCCGCCCCATAATATCACATTCCGCGGGGGAGAATCAATCAAAACAGAGCATTAAAATCCTTCACGATGGCATCGCAGTCCTCGCCGACCACCATCATCACGTAGTTGCCGTTGGAAACCACGCGGGACTGCTCGCTCCAGATGCGGGTGGGCTCGGGATACCAAGCGCCGCCGTTGACCATGGAATCAATACGGGCCTGGAAGATGGCCTTCACAGTGGCCACGTCCTTTCTGTCCTTCACCTGGACCACGGCCAGCTCGCCCATGTTCATGGACATCATGTTGATGTATACCTGTCTCTGCTCGGTAGCCACGCTGCTCAGGCCGGCGTAGTAGTTGTCCAGCATGGTGGAATCAGCCAAGCTCAGGTGGGGCAGAGAGTAGTTCGTGGTAACCGTTGTGCAGAAAGCCGCCAGGTCCACCTTGCTGGGCTCGGGATCCGGGGTGGTGGTACCGCCGCCGCTGGAGCTGGAACCGCTGCCGGTGGAGGGCTTGCTCTCTTCCCACTTGCAGGCAACCACGCAGGTAGCAGTCTGGTCACCGGCAGTGACGGTGATCTTGGTGTTGCCGGGCTTGACGGCAACCACCTTGCCGTTCTCATCTACGGTAGCCACGTCGGGGTTGCCGGACTTGAAGGTCACCTTGGTGCCCTCGGCCACGCCGTCCACCTTCAGGGTGTAGCTGGAACCGGCGGAGAAGAGAGTAAAGCCGGTGCGGCTCAGGGTCAGCTTGGCCTGCTCCTGAGTCTCTCCCTGGGAGCCGTCGGGGGTGCTGGTGCTGCCAGAGGCGGAAGTGCTCACGTCAGAGCCGGAGCCGGAGGCGTCAGGGGTGCTCACATCGGAGCCGGAAGAAGACTGGCTGCCCTGGCTGGAGGAGATGCTGCTGTTATCAGAGCTCTGGCTGCTGTTTGCGCCATTGCTGGAGCCGCAGCCGGCCAGCAGAGAGACGGAGAGGGTCGCGGCAAGAAGCAGAGCATAAGTGCGGTGTTTCATAGTCGATTACTCCTTTTTTCTTCGCTGTATTTCAGCGGTATTTTTTGTTTTCAGTGGGTTGGACGGTCTTTGAAAAAAAAGGTTCCCAACTTTTTAAAAAAATTTTTTGCCCGCCCTTGACAGTTGGCTGTGTTGGGTGTATCTTGATGGTACAATATATGAACAGTTATTCATATGATAATTTGAAGGAGGAATGACCCATGGAGCAGGAGCGCGACCAGGATCTGTGCTGTGCCATCACCCAGGTACACACCGACGCGGTGGAACATGTCCGCGCCCAGCTGCCCCGGGACGAGACACTCTACGACCTGGCGGAGCTATTCAAGATCTTCGGGGACAGCACCCGGGTGAAAATTCTCTATGCTCTGCTGGAGTCGGAGCTGTGCGTGTGCGACATCGCAAAGCTCATGGATGTGAGCCAGTCTGCCGTCTCCCATCAGCTGCGGGTCTTGAAGGCCAGCAAGCTGGTAAAATTCCGCCGGGAGGGCAAGACCATCTACTACTCCCTGGCCGATAACCACGTGGTAAGTATTTTGAATCAAGGAATGGAACATATTGAGGAGGAATAAACCATGAAAAAGACCTTTCAGATGATCGACCTGGACTGTGCCAACTGTGCCGCCAAGATGGAGCGTGCCATCCAGAACATTGACGGCGTCACCCACGCCACCGTCAGCTTTATGACCCAGAAGCTCACCCTGGAGGCGGACGACGCGCGTTTTGATCAGATCGTAAAGGAAGCGGTGAAGGCCTGCAAGAAGGTGGAGCCTGACTGCGAGATCGTGGTCAAGTAAGATCTGAGGAAGAAAAGGAGGCCGCTGGCCATGACCAAAAAGCAGAAAAAGACCCTCCGGCGCATTTTAGGCAGCACAGTGCTGTTTGCCGTGGTGTGGGCGGTGACCGCTCTAGCTTCCCTGCCCCCCTGGTGGGAATTTCTTCTCTATCTGCTGCCCTACGCCCTCATCGGCTGGGACATCTTGTGGAAGGCAGTCCGGAACATCAAAAACGGCCAGGTATTTGACGAGAACTTTCTCATGGCTCTGGCCACGGTAGGCGCCTTTGGCTGCGGAGAGTACCGGGAGGGCGTGGCCGTTATGCTCTTCTACCAGGTGGGCGAGCTGTTCCAGAGTGTGGCCGTCAGCCGCAGCCGCGCCTCCATCGCCCAGCTCATGGACATCCGCCCCGACAGCGCCAACGTAGAGCGGGACGGCCAGGTGGTCACCGTGGACCCGGAGGAGGTGGCGGTGGACGAGATCATCGTCATCCGTGCCGGAGAGCGAGTGCCCCTGGACGGCACCGTGGTGGAGGGCGCCTCCGCCCTGGATACCGCCGCCCTCACCGGCGAGTCCATGCCCCGGGACGTGGCGACCGGGGACGAGGTGGTCAGCGGCTGTGTCAACCTCAGTGGTCTGCTGCGGGTGAAAGTGAGCCGCCCCTTCGGCCAGTCCACCGTGGCCAAAATTCTGGATCTGGTGGAAAACTCCGCCGCCAAAAAGGCCAAGGCGGAGCACTTTATCACGAAATTCGCCCGGTATTACACCCCCGCCGTGGTGCTGTGCGCCGTGGCCCTTGCCGTGCTGCCTCCTCTGGTGGGGCTGGGTACCTGGCGCACCTGGGTGCTGCGGGCACTAAACTTCCTGGTGGTGTCCTGCCCCTGCGCGCTGGTCATCTCCATCCCCCTCAGCTTCTTCGGCGGCATCGGCGGAGCCTCCCGTCAGGGCATCCTGGTCAAGGGCGGCAACTATCTGGAAGCCCTGGCCAAGGCGGACACGGTGGTCTTTGATAAGACGGGCACCCTGACCCAGGGCCGTTTTGCCGTCACCGAAGTCTCCCCTGTGGGGATGAGTGAGCAGGAGCTGCTGGAGCTGGCCGCTCAGGCCGAGCAGTTCTCCACCCACCCCATTGCCCGCTCCATCCTCACCGCCTGGTGCGGGACCCCTGACCGGGACCGGGTGGCCCAGGTGGAGGAGCTGGCAGGCCGTGGTCTGCGGGTCCAGGTGGATGGCAAGACCGTGCTGGCAGGCAATGAGCGTCTGATGACTGAGAACGGCATCGTCCTCCCCGAACAGCCGGCAGCTCCCGGCACAGTAATCTATCTGGCGTTGGAGGGCCAATACGCCGGGCGGCTGGTCATTGCCGACCAGCTTAAACCCGGAGCCAAGGAGGCCATCCAGGCTCTGAAGGCCGCCGGGGTGGGCCGCACCGTGATGCTCACCGGCGACAGCGAAGCCGCCGGGCAGGCTGCTGCCCAGGAGCTGGGGCTGGATCAGGTGTATGCCCAGCTGCTCCCCGGCGATAAGGTGGACCGTGTGGAGGCCCTTTTAAAGGAAAAAGCCCCCGGCCACACTCTGGTCTATGTGGGCGACGGCATCAACGATGCGCCAGTTCTTTCCCGGGCGGACGTTGGGGTAGCCATGGGAGCTATGGGTTCCGATGCCGCCATCGAGGCCGCCGACGTGGTGCTCATGGACGACGACCTGAAGAAACTCTGCCGAGCGGTGGCCATTGCCCGCAAGACCATGACCATCGTGAAGGAAAACACCATCTTTGCCATCGGGGTCAAGCTGGCGGTGCTGGCTCTGTCCGCGGCAGGACTGGTCGGTCTGTGGTGGGCGGTGTTTGCCGACGTAGGCGTGTCGGTGATCGCCATTTTGAATGCCAGCCGGATGCTGAAAGCACACTAAGCACATAAAAGCCCTTTGGCTGCCATTTGGCAGCCAAAGGGCTTTTTCTATAATTCTTCCTGATCCAGAAGCCGCTTCATGTCCTGGGTCACCGGGGCCGTAAAGCCCATCTCCTGTCCCGTGATGGGGTGGCGGAAGGTGAGGCGGTGGGAGTGAAGGGCGGGCCGTGGGATACGTTCCGGCTCCTCCTTCCCGTAGAGGAAGTCCCCTACCAACGGGTGGCCCAGATGGGCCAGATGGACCCGGATCTGATGAGTCCGGCCGGTGTCCAGCACCAGGCGCACCAGGGTGCAGCTCTCCCCCGCTTTCACCACTTCATAGTGGGTGCGGGCAAATTTTCCATCGGAACGGACCATCTGCTCCACCAGGGAGCCGGGCTTCGGCCCCAGGGGCTCCTCGATGGTTCCCACAGGCGGCTCCAGAATTCCTTCACACACTGCCAGATACTCCCGGCGGAAGCAGTCGGTGTGGAGCTGCTCCTTCAGCACCTCCTGGGCATGAGGGTGGCGGGCCACCACCAGCAGGCCGGAGGTCCCCCGGTCCAGGCGGTGGACGGGGTGAAAATCCCCCTCTGTCCCCTCCTGATCGTAATAATAGAGAAGATAATTCCCCACAGTATCGGAATAATGCCCCGGGCCGGGGTGGACGGGCACTCCGGGAGCCTTATTGAGCACCACCACATCCCCGTCCTCGTAGACGACATCCAAGGGTCCTGGTGCAGGCAGAATGCCGCTGCGCCGCTCGGGATCGGACAGGCGCACCGACAGCACCTGCCCCTCTTGAGGACAGAACCGGGTGTTCACCCGCGCCCCGTCCACCAGGATGCCGTCCTCTAACCATTTGATCCGCCGCACCACCGTCCCGGACAGCCCCAGGTGCCGCTTGAGCAGGGTATCCACCTTGATCCCCGCCAGCGCCCCGGTGATGGGCAGTTCCAGCCGCCGCGCGCTCATAGCTTTCGGGACAGGACGAACTGGGCCCCCAGGAACAGCAGGATGTAGCCCGCCATGGAGCACAGCAGCACCGTCACCAGTCGCCGGTCTACTGCTACCAACAGAAAGGCAGCCAATGCCTGGAGGAAGAACACTCCCACCCCCGCCAGCTGGGCGGCCTGGGCGGTAATGCGCTGATTGCGCTCGTCGGTCTCCTGGATGCGGGCCTTGCGCCACTTCTCCGGGTAGCGGAGCATCCACTGGCTCCGGATCAGCAGGCCCAGTCCCCCTGCGGTAATCCCGCAGGCGCCTCCCAGGTAGAAGCCCTGAGCGTGGTCGCTCAGGCCGCTGCCCGGCACCAGCCACACATAGCACCCCAGACCTGCCAGCCCGATGGCCAGGATAGCCAGGGCCGCCCAACTCCGCTGGCGCAGGCTCTTGCTGTAATCTCCGCCTGCATTTTGCGTCATCCTTTTCAAGATCATATCCCTATCCCCCTCACATCCGCTTGGCCCAGCGGTTCATATTCACCATCAAAAAGACACAGTGCAGCACGATGAGCACCGACACCAGGGCGGTAGGAAAGCCGCTGCCCAAAAACAGGGTCACAAAGAAGGCTCCCCACAGCAGATACAAGGTCCAGTACCAGCTGGCGTAGGCCGCCTTCTCCCGGATGGCCACGTTGCGCTCATCCCGCTCGCCCCGCTCCGCCTCCCGGCGCTCGTCCTCGCTCATCCGCCGCCAGATCACATCCATGGCGATGCCGGACACACCCAGGCCCATCAACACACCGCCTGTGCCAAACAGGGCTCCGCCCATCCCCTTGGGCACCTGCTCCCCCAGCACTACGGCGGCCAGAACCAGGCAGGCTCCGCATAGAATGCCCAGAATGGGCAATATTTTCTTCAAACGCTCTTTCATGGCAGAACTCCTTTCCACGCAGAAAACACCGTTAAAACTTCTGACTCAGCCGGGACAGCTGGACGAGATAGGACAGCACATGCACCCCAAACAGGACCGCCGCGGCCAGGATCCCCGCCGTGCAGTCCAGCACCGACATTGCCACCGCCATGGCCGCAATGGCCGCCAGCGTGATCTGCCAGGAGAAATAGGCCGCCTGGCCCCAGAGGAACTGGTTGCGCTCATCCTGGCCGGAGCGCTCCATATCCCGCCGCTCCTCCGGTGAGGCCTTCTCCCACCGTCTCCGCTCCAGATACCAATATCCCATATAGGCCACCAGTACCCAGCCCAAGGCGGTGATGCCATCCTTTAACGGGCGGTACAGGGCGGTGTGCTGGAGGTTGGGCACCAGGGTCACCTTCAGCAGCGCGAAGATATTCAGCAGCGCCAGGGCGATGCAGTACTTCCGATGAATCTTTTTCATTCCTCTTCCTCCTCAAACAGGAATACTTCTTCAATGGTCATCCCAAAATATTTGGCGATCTTATGGGCCAGCAGCAAAGAGGCGTTGTAGCGTCCGTTCTCCAGGGAGATGATGGTCTGCCGGGTCACGTCCACGGCGTCGGCCAGCTCCGCCTGGGAGATGCGCCGCTCCTTGCGCAGCTGGGCAATGCGGTTGGTCACATCGCCGCCTCCTTTCTATGTAAAGCTCCCTTTACAAAAATAGTATAGCTTGCTTTACATTACATGTCAAGCAGGCTTTACATCTTTTTTGCGTCTCGGCATATTTTGCCAATTTTCTTCTCAAAAAAACAGCATTCTCTCTCTTTTCCCTCCCTTGCACTCCCAAAGACTGTGGTATATAATGCGTGGGAGCAAACCCCGGTTTGTTCCAGACAATATTTTTCATGTTTTTATGAGGTGTGTATCCATGGCGGACAAGCTGGGCATCTATATCCATATTCCCTTCTGCCGCAGTAAGTGCGACTACTGCGACTTCTACTCCCTGGCCGGTCGGGACGACCGGATGGACCAATATCAAAAGGCGCTGCTCTCCCACATTAAGGAGACCGCTCCCCTGGCCCAGGACTTCCCTGTGGACACCATCTACATCGGCGGCGGCACCCCCAGCTACTACGGGGCCAAGCGGCTTAAAGAGCTGCTGGGTGTGATCCGCAAACTCTATAAGGTAGAGAAGGACGCCGAGGTCACCGTGGAGTGTAATCCCGACAGTGTGGACGTGAAGTCCCTGAAGATCCTGCGCAAGGCAGGGGTCAACCGCCTGTCCATGGGGATGCAGTCAGCCAACGCCTGCGAGTTGGAGCGCATCCACCGCATCCACACCCCCCAGCAGGTCAACGAAGCGGCCACTGCCGCCCGGAAGGCTGGCTTTACCAACCTGTCCCTGGACCTCATCTACGGTCTGCCCGGCCAGACCATGGACAGCTGGAAGGCCACCGTGGAGCACGCCCTGTCTCTTATTCCTCAGCACCTGTCCTGCTATGGATTAAAGGTGGAGGAGGGCACCCCCCTGGCCGCCCGGGTGGCTCAGGGCGAGATACTGCCCGATGACGACCAGCAGGCCGACCTCTACCTGTGGACGGTGGGACGGCTGGAGCGGGCGGGCTACCCCCAGTATGAGATCTCCAACTTTGCCAAGCCCGGCTTTGCCTCCCGGCACAACCTGCGCTACTGGCTCACCCAGCCCTACATCGGCTTTGGTCCCGGCGCCCACTCCGATTTCGGCGGGCGGCGCTACTCCTTTGTGCAGGATCTGGACGCCTATATTCAGGGGGTGCTCCAGGGCGGCGATATCATTGACGAATCGGAAATCATTCCCAAGCGGGAGCGGTGCGGAGAATATCTGATGCTGCGCCTGCGCACCGTGCAGGGCATCAACGAGCAGGAGTACCGCAGCACCTATTTCATGGACTTCGCTCCTCTCCAGGCCCGGCTGGAGCAATTCCGCGCTCAGGGCTGGGCGGAGCAGACCGACGGGCGTTGGCATTTCACCCCAAAAGGCTTCCTGCTGTCCAACCAGCTTATCGGCGACCTGCTGGAACGGCAGGAGCAGGCGCACTGGGAGGATCTGGTTTCCAGACCCCGCCATGATCATCTCGACCAAGGCTGTCCTTGATTTTTCGATGCTTCTTACTTTTTGCACAATTTTGTGCCCGCGGTGTAAAATTCATTGCCTTTTGGATATACTGATGGTATAATATATGCGTTTTAGAGCGTCTCCCTGTGGGAGAAGCCTTTTTTGGATCGCTTTTGCGGCTACTTATGGCGCGCTGCGCCGTATGTTCATATAAACCCCATGTTTATTTCCTTCGAGAGGGTGCAGACAAGTTTGAATAAGTATCAGATTCAGGGCGGTAAGCCCCTTCACGGAACCATCACCATCAGCGGCGCCAAAAACGCCGCTGTCGCTATCATCCCCGCTGCCCTGCTGGTGGACGGGGTGTGCCGAATCGAGAACATTCCCCAGATCAGCGACGTCACTCTGATTCTCCAGATCCTTCAGGAGCTGGGGGCTGACGTGCGTACCGTCAACCGTACCACGGTGGACATTGACTGCTCTCACATCCGCAACCGTCAGGTCCCCTATGAGCTGGCCCGCAAGATCCGCGCCAGCTACTACCTGGTAGGCGCTCTGCTGGGCCGCTTCGGCTGGGCCGAGGTACCCCTGCCCGGCGGCTGTGATCTGGGCGGACGGCCCATTGACCAGCACATCAAGGGCTTTGTGGCCATGGGTGCGGACGTGGATGTGCGCAACGGCTTGATCTGCGCCAAGGTCCCCGGCGGACGTCTGTCCGGCGGACAGATTTACCTGGACATGGTGTCCGTGGGCGCCACCATGAACATCATGCTGGCCGGTGTGCTGGCCGACGGCATGACCATCATTGAAAATGCCGCCAAGGAGCCCCACATCGTGGACCTGGCCAACTTCCTCAACTCCATGGGCGCCAACATCATGGGTGCGGGCACTGACGTGATCAAGATCCGCGGCGTCAAGCGTCTCAAGGGCGGCACCTATTCCATCATCCCCGACCAGATCGAGGCGGGCACCTATATGGCCGCCGTGGCCGCTGCCGGCGGCGACGTGCTCATTCAGAACGTCATCCCCAAGCATCTGGACTGCATCACCGCCAAGCTGGTGGAGATGGGCGTGGATGTGGAGGAGCTGGACGACGCGGTGCGGGTACGCCGCTTTGGCCCCATCAGCCGCACCAACGTGAAGACCATGCCCTACCCCGGCTTCCCCACCGACATGCAGCCTCAGATCGCCGCGGTACTCTGCCTTGCCACCGGCACCAGCGTACTCACCGAGGGCGTGTGGGACAGCCGTTACCGCTATGTGGATGAGTTCCGCCGCATGGGCGCTCACATCCAGGTGGACGGCAAGGTGGCCGTCATCGAGGGCGTGCCCCAGCTCACCGGTGCACCGGTGAATGCCTGCGACCTGCGGGCGGGCGCTGCCATGGTCATCGCCGGTCTGGCTGCTCAGGGCATCACCGAGGTGGGTGATATCCACCACATCGAGCGCGGCTACGAGGACCTGGTGGGCAAGCTGTCCGGCGTAGGCGCCAACATTAAAATGATCACCGTCCCTGACGAGGACGCCAAGTCCCAGGTGGGCTAAACGAATAATAAAAAGCGGGAGCGCAGGTCCGGGACGACTGTCCCGCTCCGGCTCCCGCTTTTTTTGCCTGTACGCGGAAAGGAGCGCCTTCATTGCTGTCATTTGTCACCCTGGCCAGCGGGTCCAGCGGCAACGCCGCCCTGGTCTCCTGCGGCCAGACTCATATCCTGCTGGATGCGGGCATCTCTGCCCGGCGCATCACCACCGCCCTGCGCGGCCTTGGGGTGGACCCAGCATCCCTGTCCGGAGTCCTCATCACCCATGAGCACACTGACCACATTTCCGGCCTTGCCACTCTCACCAAGCAGCTCAGCTTGCCGGTGTATGCCACCGCTCCCACCCTGGATGCCCTGGCCATGAAAGTACCCGCCATTCCCGAAAAACGGCTGGGCCGCTTCTTTGCCCCCGGAGAGTCTTTCCCCCTGGGGGAACTGTGGATCGAGCCCTTTGCCACCTCCCACGACGCCGCCTGCAGCGTGGGCTACGCCATTACCGGCGGCGACAGCCGCATGGTGTTGTGTACCGACCTGGGCTACATATCTCCCCAGGTGGAGCGTGCGGTGGCCGGATGCGACCTGCTGGTGTGCGAGGCCAACCACGACGAGGAGTGGGTGCGCACCGGTCCCTACCCCTATTACCTTAAGCAGCGGGTACTGGGCCGCCGTGGGCATCTGTCCAACGAGGCCGGGGCTCATCTGGCTCTGCTGGCTGCACAAAACGGTGCCCGCACCATTCTGCTGGCCCATCTGTCTGAGGAGAACAACACCCCCGCCCACGCCTTGGAGGTGGTGGGCCGCACCCTGCGTCAGGCGGGCTTTGAGGATACAGTTACCCTGGAGGCCGCTCCCCGGAAGGAGCCGGGCCGGGTATACCATCTCTCCCGCCAGGGAGTCAGACAGGAGGCCGCCGTATGCTGAGCGTTCATCTCATCTGCGTGGGAAAGCTGAAGGAGAAGTTCTATCTGGAGGCCTGCAAGGAGTACGAAAAGCGGCTGGGCGGCTACTGCAAGCTCACCCTCACCGAGCTGCCCGAGGAGAAGCTGCCTCAGAACCCCACCCAGGGCCAGATCGATCAGGCTCTGGCCAAGGAGGCCGACGCTATCCGCGCCAAGCTTCCTCCCAGCGCCAGTCTGGTAGCCCTCTGTGTGGAGGGAAAGCTGCGCTCCAGTGAGGAACTGGCCAAGATCGTGGCCGATTGGCAGCAGTCCTCCGCCAAGCATCTGGTCTTTCTCATCGGCGGCTCCTATGGCCTGCACCCCTCCATCAAGCAGCAGGCTTGGCTCAAGCTCTCTATGTCCCCCATGACCTTCCCCCACCACCTGGCACGGGTGATGCTTTTGGAGCAGGTCTACCGGGCCTTTAAGATCAACGAGGGCTCCAGCTACCACAAGTAGAATCCCATGTTTTTCCATAAATTTGACGAAACTCCGCTGGAAATTTGCGCCTGGTTGTGGTACACTTACCACAACAGCCAATCCCAGCGGAGTTTTTATCTTTACAGGAGGTTATGTACCTATGTCTTATCGGGAGAATTACGAGAAATGGCTTAACAGCCCCGCTCTGTCCGCCGACGAAAAGGCCGAGCTGGAGGCGATCAAGAACGATGAAAAAGAGATCGAGTCCCGCTTCTTTGACCAGCTGTCCTTCGGCACCGCCGGTCTGCGCGGCACCATGGGCGTGGGCCTGTACCGTATGAACGTGCATGTCATCCGTCACGCTACCCAGGCCTTTGCTCAGGTCATCCTGGAGGAGGGTCCCGAGGCGGTAAAGCGGGGCGTGGCCGTGTGCTTTGACTGCCGCAACAACTCCGACACCTTTGCCCGGGAGGCCGCCTGCGTCATGGCGGGCAACGGCATCCCCGTGCGTCTGTTTGAGTCCCTGCGCCCCACCCCCGAGCTCAGCTTTGCTGTGCGTGAGTACGGCTGCATCGCCGGCATCAACGTCACCGCCAGCCACAACCCCAAGGAGTACAACGGCTACAAGGTGTACTGGGAAGACGGCGCCCAGCTGCCCCCCAAGCACGCTGACGAGGTGGCCAAGAAGATGAAGGAGCTGGACGTGTTCGACTGCGTCAAGACCATGGACTACGACAAGGCCGTGGCCGAGGGCAAGATCGTCCTCATGGGCGCTGAGACCGACGAGAAGTTCCTGGCCAACGTCATGGAGCAGGTCAACGACACGGCCGTGGTGGAGAAGATGGCCGACACCTTCAAGATGGTGTACACCCCCTTCCACGGCACCGGCTATAAGCTCATCCCCGAGGCTCTCAAGCGCCTGGGCATGAAGCACGTTATCTGCGTGCCTGAGCAGATGGTCATTGACGGCGACTTCCCCACCGTGGTCTCTCCCAACCCCGAGAACCCCGAGGGCTTCTATCTGGCGGTGGACCTGGCCAAGAAGAACAACGCCGACTTTATCCTGGGCTCCGACCCCGACGCCGACCGCGTGGGCATTATGGTGCGCACCAAGGACGACGACTTTGTGGTCATCTCCGGCAACCAGACCGGCGTGCTGCTGCTGGACTACCTGATCGGTGCCAAGCGCCGCACCGGCAAGATGCCTGAGAAGCCCGTGGCCCTCAAGACTATTGTCACCACTGAGATGGCCCGCAAGGTGGCTGAGGTCAACGGCCTGCAGTGCTACGACACCTTCACCGGCTTTAAGTTCCTGGCCCAGAAGAAGGACCAGCTGGAGAACAGCGGCGAGGGCAACGTCATTATGTCCTACGAGGAGAGCTACGGCTACATGCTGGGCGACTACGTCCGGGACAAGGACGCCGTCTCCGCCAGCGTGGAGCTCACTGAGATGGCCGCTTGGTACGCCAGCCAGGGCATGACCCTGTATGACGCCCTCCAGGCTCTGTTTGAGAAGTACGGCTACTACGGCGAGAAGACTCTGAACCTGGTCATGCCCGGCCTGGACGGTCTGAAGAAGATGGCCGACCTGATGGCCAATCTGCGTGAGAAGCCCCCTGTGGAGATTGCCGGTGTGGCGGTCAAGGAGCAGAAGGACTACAAGGACGGCAGCGTGGTCAACGTGGCCGACGGCTGCAAGAGCACCATGGAGCTCTCCGGCTCCAACGTGCTGCGCTACGAGATGGCCGACGGCACCAGCCTCATCGTCCGTCCCTCCGGCACCGAGCCCAAGGTCAAGGTCTACATCCTGGCCAACGGCGTCACCAAGGCCGAGTGCGACGAGAAGGTGGCCAAGTACGCCGCCTGGGCTGAGACCCTGAAGGGCTAACTTACTTTTTTCGGAGAAAAAAGTAAGCAAAAAAGCTTTCTGCGAAACTTCGTTTCGCCTCTGCGCCCGTTCTGAAACAGCATACGAGGGAGTGACCATTCCGGTCGCTCCCTCGTTTTTTGTTGATTTATAGTTGTCAGCCCACCCAACTGCCATGGCTATGCCAGATTAAGCGGCGTTCGCACAGCGCAGGCACTGAAATATTTGCACTGGGTAGGCCCCAGTGGGCCGTGGCAAGCAGAACCAGACGGTCTTGTCTTAGGACCGCCGGACGCACATGCCCAGGAAACAGGAGGGCGCCCCCCGTAAACGGGGGCCCGGGGGAAAGGTGACTATGAGCGCCCGCTGTGCGAAGGCGCTCATCGGAGCCGTCCCCCGGCGGCGCTTTGGTTACTTTGCCGCCGCGGGCAAAGTAACACCGTCTTCCCACAAAAGGCAAATTATTTTTTCAAATAATCCACCGCAAACTGCACCAGCACCGGCGCAGCATAGCGGAGCGCCTCATCCGGGAAGATGTTCTCTGCTACGTGGATCCCCAGCCCGCTGTTGGGGCAGGCAGGATCGTGGGTACCCACTTGGAACTGCACTCCCCAGCCTCCGCAGGCCTCCATCCACACGGAGAAATCGTCCGAGCCCATGGACGCCTCCGGCACCCAGTGCAGGTGCTCCTGCCCCAGGCTCTCCTCCACCGCCCGGGCCACTCCGTCGGCGATCTCCGGGTCGCTGATGATGGAAGGGATGCCCACATCCCGGCTGACCTCTCCCTTAGCCCCCAGGGCGGCGCAGCAATCCTGGGTAATCTGCCGGATCTGCTCCAGCATCTCCTGGCGCAGCCCCTCATCAAAGGCCCGCATGGCGCCCCGCATGGTCACCTGGTCGGGGATGATGTTGGGGGCGGTGCCTCCGTGGATCTCCCCCACAGTGAGCACGGCCGGGTGGGTGGGATTATTGAAGCGGCTGACCACCGTTTGAAGCTGAGTAATGAGGTGGGCGCTCACCACTACCGGGTCCACGCACCGCTGGGGATAGGCTCCGTGGCCGCCCCGTCCGGTGATGGTCCAAGTGAAGATATCAAAGCTGGCATTGCTGGGTCCCCGGCGCACACCGATCTTGCCCAGTTCCAGCAGAGGCGCACAGTGAAAGCCCACCACCGCCTGGGGCTGGCAGTCTTTTAGGGCTCCGGCCTCCAGCATCTTATAGGCGCCGCTGCCCACCTCCTCGGCGCACTGGAAGATGAGCTTCACACTGCCGTGGAGCTCTTCCCGCAGCTGCTGCAGCGCCCGGGCTGCGTACAGCAGGGCGGCAGTATGCACGTCATGGCCGCAGGCATGGCACACGCCGGACTTCTGGGAAGCGAAATCCAGGCCGGTGTTCTCCAGGATGGGCAGAGCGTCAATGTCCTCCCGCAGCACCAGCATAGGACCAGGGTGTGCCCCTTCAATGACCGCGGACACGCCGGTCTCCAGGCCGGGCAGCTCTTCCACCTGGATGCCCCAGTCTTTCAGCTGCTGCTTCAAAAAACGGGTGGTCTCCCGCTCCTCATAGGGGAGCTCCGGATTTCGGTGCAGCATATGACGCACCTCCACCTGCTCCTTATACCAGACCTCCAGCCAGCCCTTCCAGTTTTCCATCCTTCATCGGTCCTTTCCGGCGTTTTTCTCTCCCATCATGGCCCATTTTGCCCGCTCTGTCAACCCCAACAAAAAACCGCCCGACGGAGACACGAGAGTTCTCCGCCGGACGGCTGTCCGGTCAATAATTGAAGTAGTAGCGCTCAGCCCGGGGCAGGTTCATATCCTTTAAGGTAAGATCCCGGGTATAAGGGTTTACCAGCTCGTTGACCAGTTTCACGGTAGACTCCTGGTTGAGTTCCATACACCAGGCAGAGGCCCGGTAGTAGGCGTCTCCACGGCCCTCCAGGGTAGCCGAGCTAACGGCGCTGGAGGTATTCAGCTTCATGCCCTGGGTGGCAAAGTAGAGCATATCCTTCAGCCCCATATCGGTCTTGACGTAGGTGTTGAAGATATTCAGGAAGGACTGCACCTTGGTGATGCTGCCCCAGGAGATCACCTTGTCCGCCAGCCCGGTGAGCACCTGCTGCTGCAGCTTGGTGCGGTCCAGGTCGCTGTAATTGGAATTGACGGTGGTCTTGTTGTCATGGCGGTAGCGTACCGCCTCCATAGCCGCCTGGCCGTCCAGATGCTGGGGGCCTTTCTTGAAGTGGATGTGCAGGTTCTGGTAGGGGTCGTCATAGTTCATATCCACAGGGATATCCACATCCACGCCGCCCAGCTCATCCACCAGCGCCACAAAGCCCTGGAGATTGATATGGAAGTAGTAGTCAATGGGCACGCCCAGCGTCTTGGTGATCTCTTCGGCCAGCAGCTCCGGTCCGCCGTGCCCCAGGGCGGCGTTGATCTTGCCGTTGCGGCTCCAGTCCCGGTCCACCATGGTGTCGCGGGGGACAGAGAGCACACCCACCTTCTGGGACTTGGTGTCATAGCTGGCCACGATGATGGTGTCGGCGTTACCGCCGCCCTTATCGCTGCCCAGCAGCAGGAAGTTATAAACGCCTTCCTTCCGTTTCAGCGCGCCGGTTCCGGCCACCTGAGGAGCCTCGCCCCCGGCCTCATTCTGTTCTTCCTTCTCGGTCTTTCCGGCCGCTGGGGCGGTGACCTGGGTTCTCGCCTCTTTTACCGGCGGAGGCGTGATGAAAAAGGTTCCGGCGGCATACGCACCTACCACTAAAACGGCCAGTACAGCCACAAAGGTGTAAAGGGCCCAAATGGCGCCGCGGCGGCGGCGCTTATATCGCTTGACCGGATGCTGCCGTCGGCCGCCGGAGGACGAGCGTCGGTTTGGTATCTGTGTCTGAGCCAGGGGAGCTCCCTCCAATCTTGTTTGAGATGTGCCCCAGTATATCCGATTCCCCTTCCTTCGACAAGCCTTCTAAAGGTTGTTTTATGATTTCTTAAGGAATCATGCAGACTGGGTTTCTCCCCTTCCAGTATCTTTCTTTCTCTTCAGAAATCCTGGCTCTCTTTTTATAAGAAAGGACCCGCACAGCGCAGCGCTGTACGGGTCCTCGTCTTTTAATCAATGATCCCGCCGTTCCAGTAGTATTCCGGCACAGGCAGGTTCAAATCGTCCGCGGTCAGATCCCGGGTGTAGGGATTGATAAGGGAGTTGATGGTGGGCAGGATATCTTCCGCCTCATAGACAAAGCAGTACTTGTATCCGTTGACCACACCCTCGCCCCGGCCATCCAAGTTGCCCTGGGTGATGGCGGTGGACACATCCACCTCCATGGCCTTGGTGGCAAAGTAGAGCATGTCCTGCATGCTCAGGTCAGTCTTCACATAGGTATTGAACAGTTCCAGGAAGGAGGTCACCTTGGGGATGGAGTTCCAGGAGATCACCTTCTTGGCCAGCTCCACCAGCACCTGGCGCTGGAACTCGCCGCGCTGCACGTCGCTGTACCACTGGTTGGCTTGGTAATTGGGGCTGTCCGAGTTGTCGTGGCGGTAGCGCACCGCCTGCATGGTCTGCTGCCCATTCAGATGCTGCATACCGGCATTCAGGTGGATGTGCAGGTCCTGATAGGGGTCGTCGTAGTTCATATCCAGGGGAACCTCAATATCCACGCCGTCCAGCTCATCTACCAGGGCGATAAAGCCCTGCAGATCCACATGGATGTAGTAGTCGATGGGAATACCAAAGGTGTTCTTGATCTCTTCCTTCAGCACCTCGGGACCGGCCTTTTTGCTGTGGAAGGCGGCGTTGATCTTGGGCATGCTGCTCCACTCGCGGGTCACTGCGGTATCCCGGGGGATGGACACCATGCCGATCTTCTGATTCACCGTGTCGTAGCTGACCACGATCAGGGTATCGGTGTTGCTGCTGTCCACGTCCTTGCCCAGCAGAAGGAAGTTATAGACCCCCTCTTTTCGGATCAGCGCGTTGGGGTTCTCCGGCTCCTGGGTACTTTCATCCACCACCGGTGCCGTGGAGATATCACCCTCAGTCCCTTTAATTTCCGGAGCCTTGATAAAAAAGTGCCCTGCAGCATACACGCCCACGATGATGGCGGAAATGACCACCAGGATTGCGTACAACGTCCAGCCAATGCTGCGGCGCTTGCGTTTTTTGGGTGCGGGACGTCGGGTCTGCGGCTGCTGCCGTCGGCCGCCGGAGGAAGCGGAACTGCTCCTGCGGCGGCGGGTTGGTGTCTGCTCCATGGTGGCTATCCCCCATCTTATGTAAATCTTGTATTAGTATACTCAGTTTTCCTGGGTTCGGCAAGCCCTAAATGGTGAATTTACCCGCTTTTTGCCTTTCCAAAATATACTGTTAAAATTCTCCCCGCGTCTCGGTCCAGTAGGCCGCCATACTCTGCCCGGGCTTGCCGGTGACCTCGTCGCTGAGATACTCTCCCAGCTCACCGGGCTGCCAGGCCAGGGCAGCCTCCTTGGTGGGGAACTCCACTTCAGCATAGAAGAACTCCCCCGGCTGTCCCCGGTCTACCTGGTTGACCTCTAGGGTAAGACCGCCGGGAAGGGCGTAACGCCGCTGTTCCTTTTCGATGAGGGGACGGCCGACGAACGCCTCCAGCTTGGCAAACAGCTCCAGGTCGATGTTGGTCTCGATCTCCTCCCGGGCCAGGCCGTCCGGCCCTGCCGCCCCCTTGAAGCACAGCACATACTCGGTCACGTCTCCGCTCGCCTCGCTGCGGATGCGCACGGTAGGCCGGGTGGTGATGTACCCCTGGCGCATGAGGATACGCCGCTGCTCCTCCAACCCCTGGGGCCACCCGTCGGTGAGCCACTTGCGTTCAATTTCCATCGGATTCGCTCCTTTCGCTTTTCTTCATTCTAGCACACAGGGCCGATCCATGCTATAATGAAGATTACGAATTCATTTTTTACCAGAGAGGAACTTGTTTTATGAAACAAAGCCGCCCCTATCCCGTCTATACCATCACTCCCAAGGGGGAGCGCGCGATTCTGTCCGGCCACCCCTGGGTGTACGCAGAAGAGCTCACCGACCAGCCCGATCCCGCCCCCGCCAACGGCGCGCTGGTGGACGTGGTCAGCGCCAAAGGCCGCTACCTTGGCACGGGCCTTTTGAGCCAGCACAGCAAGATCCGGGTACGGCTTCTCAGCCGCAACGCCAACGACCGCTTTGACGAGAACTTCTGGCGCCGCCGTGTGGAATACGCCTGGGCCTACCGCAAAACGGTGATGGGGCCGGAGGATCTCAGCTGCTGCCGGGTCATCTTCGGCGAGGCCGACCAGTTCCCCGGCCTGACGGTGGACCGCTTCGGCCCGGTGCTGGTGACCCAGACCCTGTCCTACGGCATGGAGCAGCTGAAGTCCGTCCTTTTCCCCATTCTGGTGGACGTGCTGCGCCAGGACGGCCAAGATATCCAGGGTATTTTCGAGCGCAACGATGTGGCGCTGCGCCAGCGTGAGGGCCTGGAGGAAAACAAGGGCTGGTTCCCCCTGGAGGGGCTGACACATCCCCAGGAGACCTGGACTGAAATCTGCGAGAACGGCGTGCGCTACCGGGTGGACTTTGAAAACGGCCAGAAGACCGGCTTCTTCCTGGACCAGAAGTACAACCGCCGGGAGGTGGCCAAGCTGGCCCGGGGCAAGCGTGTGCTGGACTGCTTCACCCACACGGGCAGCTTTGCCCTCAATGCCGCTTTGGGCGGCGCGGAGCACGTCACCGCCGTGGATGTGAGCCAGGCCGCGGTGGACCTGGCCCGGGACAACGCGGTGCTCAACGGTCTGGAAGGGCGCATGGATTTCCTCTGTGCCGACGTCTTTGACCTGCTGCCCAATCTGGAGCACCAGCCGGACTACGACTTCATCATTCTGGACCCGCCCGCCTTCACCAAGTCCCGCAAGACTGCCCGCAACGCCATGCGTGGCTACAAGGAGATCAACTACCGGGCCATGAAACTGCTGCCTCGCGGCGGCTACCTGGCCACCGCCAGCTGCAGCCACTTTGCCACCGAGGAGATGTTTATCAAAATGCTCCGCTCCGCCGCCGCCGATGCCGGGCGGCAGCTGCGGCAGATCGAGGTGCGCCAGCAGGCTCCTGACCACCCCATCCTCTGGAACGTGGAGGAGACCAACTACCTGAAGTTCTTCCTCTTCCAGGTCATTTAAGCACAAAAACAGCCCGTCCCACAAAGGGACGGGCTGTTGGCATATTAGGCTTGGTTCTGGGCCTCCACCAGGCGCACGCCGCAGTACTTCTCCCGCAGCTTGGGCTTTTCGATCTTGCCGGTGGGGTTGCGGGGCACGTCGGCGAAGATGATTTTCCGGGGCCGCTTGTACCGGGGCAGGTCGGTGCAGAACTGGTTGATCTCGCTCTCGGTACAGGTCATGCCGTCCTTCACCTGGATAATGGCCGCGGCGATCTCGCCCAGGCGCTTGTCGGGCAGGCCGATCACGGCCACATCGTGGATCTTGGGGTAGGCAGACAGGAAGTCCTCGATCTGGACGGGGTAGAGGTTCTCACCGCCGGAGATGATAACGTCCTTCTTCCGGTCTACCAGGAAGTAGAAACCGTCCGCATCCTGCTTGGCCATATCGCCGGTGTGGAGCCACTCCCCGTGGAGCACGGCGGCGGTGGCCTCGGGGTCGTGGTAGTAGCACCGCATGACGCCGGGACCCTTGACGCACAGCTCGCCCACCTCACCCTGGGGCACGGTCTGGCCCTGCTCGTCCACGATCTTCACCTTCCAGCCGTAGCCGGGAACGCCAATGGCACCCACCTTGTGGATGTGATCCATCCCCAGGTGGACACAGCCCGGGCCGGTGGACTCGGACAGGCCGTAGTTGGTATCGTATTTGTGGTGGGGGAAATACTCCATCCAGTGCTTAATGAGGGAGGGCGGGACCGGCTGTGCGCCGATGTGCATCAGCCGCCACTGGCTGAGCTGGTAGTCCTCCAGCTTCAGGTCGCCCCGGTCCAGCGCGGCCAGGATATCCTGACACCAGGGCACCAGCAGCCACACGATGGTGCACCGCTCTTGGGAGACGGCGTCAAAGATGGCCTTGGGGCTGTTGCCCTTCAGCAGGACTCCCTTGCTGCCGGTAAACAGGGAACCAAACCAGTGCATCTTGGCGCCGGTGTGGTAGAGAGGCGGGATGCACAGGAACACGTCCTCATGGGTGGTCTCGTGGTGGATGGCCTCCATCCGGGCCGCCTGCAAGAGACAGCGGTGGCTGAGCAGGATGGCCTTAGGGAAGCCGGTGGTACCGGAGGAGTAGTAGATGGCGCCGTCATCCTCGTCGTCCACCAGCACCTTGGGGGCGGCGGAGGAACAGTTGGCGGTGGCGCGGTGGTAGTCCTCGGCAAAGGAGGGGCAGGTCTCACCCACAAAGAACAGAAGGCGCTCCCGTCCGATGGAGGGGACAATGTCCTCCACACGGCCGATAAACTCCGGACCGAAGAACAGCACGTCGGCGTCGGCCAGCTTCACACAGTACTCGATCTCCTGGGCAGTATAGCGGAAGTTCAGGGGCACCGCCACCGCTCCGGCCTTGAGGATGCCGAAGTAGATGGGCAGCCACTCCAGGCAGTTCATCAGCAAAATGGCCACCTTCTGGCCCTTTTTCAGCCCTCGGCCCAACAGCAGGTTGGCCACCCGGTTGGCCTTCTCGTCAAAGACGGACCAGGTGATCTCCCGGCGGTAGGGTGCGGTGGAGGTGGGCTGAATGAGCGCATACTCCTTCCAGGTGACCCGCTGGGTCTCCTGAACCTCGGGGTTGATCTCTACCAGGGCGACCTCGTCGCCGTAGAGCTTGCTGTTGCGCTCCAGCAGATCGGTGATAGGCATGGCGCTCGTTCCTTTCAAAACCGGGCGAGGCCCGGATGCTTTCGCGGTTTCAATCTTTAAACCGTTAAAGTATCATAACCCAGAACCAATCAAAAGTCAACCCCTGGATTCCCTTTTATCCCAGGGAAATGCCCATGCGCCGGGCCACTTCCAGCATGCCGTGGCCGTCGGGGACCAGGCGGCTCTTGCCGGCAATGTCGGCGAGCTTGTTTTCTCCCACGTGGTTGTTCTTCATGGCCACGGTGATACCGAAGTTGCCGTCCTCCACCATCTTGGCGGCGTAGGAGCCGAACTGGGTGGCCAGCACCCGGTCGTAGGGAGAGGGACTGCCGCCCCGCTGGGTGTGTCCAGGAACACAGGTGCGGGTCTCAAAGCCGGTCATCTCCTCGATCTGGCGGGCGATGCGGTTGGTGGCGGTGGTGATGCCCTCCTCCTTGCGCTTGGCCAGACGCTCCTTCTTCTTCATGCGGGACTCCTTGACGTCATAGACGCCCTCGGCCACGGCCAGGATGGAGAAGTGCTTGCCCTGCTTGGCCCGGTTCTCGATGGCGGCGCACACCTTTTCAATGGTGTAGGGTCGCTCGGGAATGAGGATGATATCTGCGCCGCCGGCGATGCCTGCGTACAGGGTGAGCCAGCCCGCCTTGTTGCCCATGAGCTCCACCAGCATGCAGCGGCTGTGGCTGCCGGCGGTGGTGTGGACCCGGTCGATGGCCTCGGTGGCAATATCAACGGCAGAGTGGAAACCGAAGGTCACGTCGGTGCCGTAGATGTCATTGTCGATGGTCTTGGGCAGGCCGATGATGTTGAGGCCCTCCTCAGCCAGAAGATTGGCCGTCTTATGGGTGCCGTTGCCGCCCAGACAGAGGAGGCAGTCCAGCTTCATGGCGGCGTAGTTCTTCTTCATCTCAGCCACCTTGTCCACATCGTCCTCGCCCACGACCCGCATGAGCTTGAAGGGCGTGCGCTTGGTGCCCAGGATGGTGCCGCCTACGGTAAGGATACCGGAAAATTCATAGGGCTTCATCTCCCGCCACTCGCCGTTGATGAGACCGGAGAAGCCGTTGGAAATGCCGACGATGGTCACGTCCTCCCCAAAGCGCTGATACAGGGCCTTGGCCACGCCGCGGATGGTCGCGTTGAGCCCCGGGCAGTCACCGCCGGAGGTCAGGATACCCACTCGCTTTTTCATAAGAGTTCCCCCTTCATTACAATCTGGTACAAGAGTACTTTTTCCCGCATGGATTGTCAATATCCTCCTGGCGCGGGTATGGTGCTGTTCCGGTATCATTTTTTGCATTTCTCTTTACCCAGGTAGCTTTCTTTGGTATAGTAAATATGAAAAAATGCCAGCCGTATGATCCAGAAAGATTTTTTCGGAAGGGAGGTGCCCGGATGATCCGAATCGCTGTGGCTGAGGACGATCTGTCCTGGGCTCATCAACTGCAAACCTATGTGGACCAATACGCCCGGGAATCGGGTAAAAGCTTTGAGGTGTCTCTGTTTGCCGATGGAGAGGATCTGCTGGAGCAGTATCATGGACAGTTTGATCTGGTTTTTTTAGATGTCCAGATGCGCTTTCTGGATGGAATGGCCACCGCGGAGCTGATCCGCCGCACCGACCCGGAGGTCATCATCATCTTTATTACCAACATGGCCAGTACGCCATCCGAGGCTATGAGGTGGACGCGCTGGACTACATGCTCAAGCTGGTGGGCTACACCACCTTTGCCCAGCGGCTGAGCCGGGCGCTGAGCCGGATGCGCCGCCGGGAGCGCACCTATATCACCGTCCCCATCAAAGGAGGGGCTATGAAGCTGGCGGTGGAGGACATTACCTTTGTGGAGAGCCAGGGCCACCGCCTCATTTACCACACCGCGGAGGATGAGTATGTCAGCGCCGGGACCATCAAGGACGCGGAGGAGAAGCTGGAGGGCTACCACTTCTTCCGCAGCAACAAGGGCTATCTCCTGAACCTGGCACATGTGGACGGCATCCAGGACGACTGCGCCCTGGTGGGAGAGCATAAGCTGCTCATCAGCCGCTCCCGCAAGGCCCCCTTCCTGGAGGCCCTCACCGCCTACATGGGAGGTGGCGCCCGTTGAGTGAGACCATGCCCCGCCTGTTTACCGCTCTGGCCGAGTGGGGAGCCTGCATGCTCTTTCTCCTTCAATATCCCCGCAAGCTCAACGGCCTTCGGTTCTGGCTGGCTGCGGCGGGCGCTCTGGTGGTGCAGGTTCTGTGGCTGGAGGGAACCGGCTCCCTCCCCGTCGCTTTCTGGATGCCCGCCATGGCGGTAGCCGTGGGGCTCATGTTTTTGTTCCTAGTGGTCTGCGGCCGCAGCGACCTGCTGGGTGCGGGCTACTGCACGGTGCGCGCCTTCCTGCTGGCGGAATTCACCGCCTCGCTGGAGTGGCAGCTGTACGCTTTCTTCGTGAGGGAACCAAAATCGACGGCTTTATTCCGGCGACTGTCTTTCTCGTTGTGATATATAGCTGCGTCTTTCTGCTGACCTACCACCTGGAGCAGCGGGTATCCCAGGGAGGTGACCTGCCCCGGATGACCCGGCGTGAGCTGCTGTCCGCCGCCTCCATGGGCCTGGCCGCCTTTCTCATCAGCAATATGAGCTTCGTCACCGCCAACACTCCCTTCACCAGCTCGGTGGAGCAGGAGATCGCCAACATCCGCACCCTTGTGGATCTGGCCGGTGTCGTCATTCTCTACGCCTACCACATCCAGCTCTTTGAGCTGCACACCCGCCGGGAACTGGACGCCATCAAGAACATTCTGCAAAACCAGTATGTACAGTACCGCCAGTCCCGGGAGTCCATCGATGTCATCAACCGCAAGTACCACGACCTCAAGCACCAGATTGCCGTGCTCCGGGCGGAGGAGGATCCCGCCCGCCGCTCCGCTTTTCTGGACCAGATGGAGGAGGAGATCCAGCACTACGAGGCCCAGAACAAGACGGGCAACTCGGTGCTGGACACGGTGCTTACCGGCAAGAGCCTCTACTGCGCCAAGCACCAAATCAAGCTCACCTGCGTGGCCGACGGAGCCCGGCTGTCCTTTATGGACGTGATGGACATCTGTACTCTGTTCGGCAATGCTTTGGACAACGCCATCGAGTGTGAACTGTCCATCCCGGATAAAGAAAAGCGGCTCATTCACCTGGAGGTCTATGCCAAAAAGGACTTTCTGGTCATCCGGTGCGAAAACTACTGCCCCGCTCCCCCCGTCTTTCAGGATGGTCTGCCCATGACCACCAAGGCCGACCGGGAGTACCACGGCTACGGCCTGAAGAGCATGCGCTACACCGCCCAAAAATACGGCGGCACCATGACGGTCCAGGCCAAGGACGAGTGGTTTCAGCTCACCTTGCTCTTTCCGCTGGAGCACCATTAAGTTGCGGAAAAACTTTCCCCTTGCGGCCACCCCCGCTTGTTTATACTGCCAAACAAGCGGGGTTTTATTTTGTGTACTTTCACAATATTTTTTACAGTTTGCGCCCAAAAGACAGCAGTTTGTGCCTTTCATGAAAAAACGAGGTTAAGTTGTGATATGGCCGGCCCCGGTCAGACCGGCTTCAACGCTCTGGGCGAGATCCTCGCCGGCGGGGTGAATCCCTCCGCCAAGATGGTGGACACCTATGTCTATGACCTGACCCAGACCCCCACCTGGAACAACTTCGGCAGCATGTTCTATGACAACATGGACGAGTTTGCCGTGGACGGCGCGGTTCCCTCCTTTGTCAACTACGTAGAGGGCATCTATGTGGGCTACAAGTTCTATGAGACCGCCGCTGCCGAGGGCCTCATCGACTGCGACGGTCCTGCCTCCATCAACAACAACTTCACCGGCAAGGGTTCCATCGGCTTCCCCGCCGCTGTCATGATCGCCGCCACCTGGAATGTGGATCTGGCCAATGACTTCGGCGAGCGCATCGGCAAGATGGCCGACGAGATGGGCGTGTCCGGCTGGTACGCTCCCGCTATGAACACCCACCGCTCCGCTTTCGCCGGCCGTAACTTCGAGTACTACTCCGAGGACGGCGTTCTGGGCGGCAACATGGCTGCCAACGCCATCCTGGGCGCTCAGGAGCACGGCGTGTACGCCTACATGAAGCACTTCGCTCTCAACGACCAGGAGACCAACCGCTGTGGCATGCTGTGCACCTGGGCCAACGAGCAGTCCATCCGTGAGATCTACCTCAAGCCCTTCGAGATTGCTGTGAAGGACGGCGGCTGCCAGGCGGTCATGTCCTCCTTCAACTACATCGGCACCACCTGGGCCGGCGCCTGTGACGAGCTGCTCAACAACGTCCTGCGTGACGAGTGGGGCTTCCAGGGCTTCGTGCTCACCGACTACTTCGGTGTGTACGGCTACATGGATTCCGACCAGGCTATTCGCGGCGGCACCGACTGCATGCTGGTCGCCTATGACACCGAGACCAACCATGTCACCGACACCACCAGCGCTACCTCCGTGCTGGCTATGCGTCAGGCTTGTAAGAACATCCTGTACACCACGGTCAATTCCCGCGCCTATGACCCCGCCAACCTGTCCGGCGGCGGCCTGCAGGGCTGGCAGATCGCTGCCATCGCCATCGACGTGGTGGTGGGTGTGATCCTGGTGGCCGGCGCTGTGATGATCGTTAAGAAGTCCAAGAAGATGGAGGATGCCTCCGCTGAGGACACCACCGAACAGGTTTAACCACGCTGAAAATCCCCGGGAACACCGGGGATTCCCTTACCTCCGCTTTTGCCCCATGGGCACCCATACCGCTGAATGAAAGGGAGATAGACTGTGAAACACAAAGACATTCTGGATAAGCTGACCCTGGAACAAAAGATCGCCCTGCTCTCCGGCCGTGACGTGTGGAGCACCTACCCCTTTCCCAAGGCGGGTGTGCCCAGCATGTTCCTGTCCGACGGCCCTCACGGGGTACGTAAGCAGTTGGGAGAGGGCGACCATTTAGGCATCAATGCCAGTCAGCCTGCCACCTGCTTCCCCACCGCCGCCGGCATCGCCAACAGCTGGGATGAGGAGCTGGCCACCCTGTGCGGCCGCACCATCGGCAAGGAGGCCGCCTGCCAGCAGGTCAACGTCCTGCTGGGTCCCGGCCTGAATACCAAGCGCAGCCCTCTGGACGGGCGCGACTTTGAGTACTACTCCGAGGACCCCTACCTGGGCGGCAAAATGGCCGCCGCCTTCATCCGGGGCGTGCAGGAAAACGGTATCTCCGCCTGTCCCAAGCACTTTGCCGCCAACTCTCAGGAGCTGCTGCGCATGACCAGCGACAGCGTGGTGGATGAGCGCACCCTGCGGGAGCTGTACCTGACCAACTTTGAGATCGCCGTCAAGGAGGGCCATCCCAAGTCCATCATGTCCTCCTACAACAAGGTAAACGGCACCTACGCCAACGAGAACGCCCACCTGCTCACCGAGATCCTCCGGGACGAGTGGGGCTTTGACGGCTTTGTGGTCACCGACTGGGGCGGCTGCAACAGCCAGACCGCCGGCATCAAAGCGGGCAGCAACCTGGAGATGCCCGGCACCATCGGCGACAGCGACCGGGAGCTGATGGCCTCCCTGAAAGAGGGTAAGATCACCGAAGGGGAGATCGACCTGCGGGTAGACCAGCTGCTGGACGTGATCCTGGCCACCCATGAGGCCACCGCCGGCGGCAAGCGGGACTTCGATCAGGAGGCCCACCACGCCGTGGCCCGTCAGGCCGCTGCACAGACCGCTGTACTGCTGAAGAATGAGAATGATCTGCTGCCTCTGGCTCCCAACACCCGGGTGGCCGTTATCGGCGACATGGCTCTGGAGCCCCGGTATCAGGGCGCCGGTTCCTCTCTGGTCAATCCCACCCGTCTGGACAAACCTCTGGACTGCCTGAAGGCCAGCGGTCTGGACGTAGTGGGCCACGCCCAGGGCTACCTGCGCAACGGCAAGGATGACGCGGGCCTTCAGCAGGCCGCGGTCCAGCTGGCTGCCCAGGCCGATGTGGTGCTGCTCTATCTGGGTCTGCCTGAGATCTTCGAGAGCGAGGGTATGGACCGCAGCCACATGCGCCTGCCCGCCAATCAGAACCGACTGCTGGAGGCAGTGGCCGCTGCCAACCCCAAGGTAGTGGTGGTCCTCTCCGGCGGCTCTCCTGTGGAGCTGCCCTGGTACGACAAGGCCGCCGCCATCGTCCACGGCTATCTGGGCGGCCAGGCTGGCGCCGGCGCCATGGCCGACATCCTCACCGGCAAGGTGAATCCCTCCGGCAAGCTGGCCGAGACCTATCCCTTGGTCTATGACGACACCCCCAACCGGGACTTCTTCCCCGGCCGGGAGCTCACCGCCCAGTACCGGGAGTCCATCTTTGTGGGCTACCGCTACTATCTCACCGCCCAGAAGGCCGTGCGCTTCCCCTTCGGCTTTGGTCTGAGCTACACCACCTTCGCCTACTCGGACCTGAAGGCCGACAAGGAGAAGGTCACCTTCACCCTCACCAACACCGGCAAGCGCGCCGGCGCGGAGGTGGCCCAGCTGTATGTCTCCCGGCCCAACAGCCAGCTCTTCACTCCCCTGCGGGAGCTTAAGGGCTTTGCCAAGGTCTTCCTCCAGCCCGGAGAGAGCCGCACCGTTACCATCCCCCTGGATGACAAGGCCTTCCGTTACTTCAACGTGAAGACCAACCGCTGGGAGATCGAGGGCGGCGAGTACCGCCTGGAGGTGGGCGCCAGCGCCGCCGACATCCTGCTCACCGCTTCCGTGGAGGTGGAGGGTACCGGCGCTCCCATCCCCTACGACCGGGAGAAGCTGTCCTGCTACTACTCCGCCCAGGTCCAGGCCGTCCCCGACGACCAGTTTGAGACCCTGCTGGGCCGTCCCATCCCCCAGGACAAGTGGGACCGCTCCCAGCCTCTGGGCTACAACGACAGCCTGTCCCAGATGATTTACGCCAAGGGCTTTGTGGCCCGCTTCGCTGCCGGCCGTCTGGCGGCTATCCAGCGCAAGAGCGAAGAGAAGGACCAGCCCAACCTGAACGTTCTCTTTATCCACAGCATGCCTTTCCGCGGCCTGGCCAAGATGAGCAACGGACTGGTGACCACCGAGATGACTGCCTCCATTCTGGAGGCCTGCAACGGCCACTTCTTCCGCGGCATGGGTAAGACCATCGCCGGCTTCTTCGCCAACGGGAAGGTCAAGAAGGAGAGGAGCAAAAAACTGTGAGTTTTTGGAATAATTTTGCGGCCAAGCATCCCGGAGCTGCCAAGTGGATCCGGGAAGGCGGCCTGTTCGTCATTGTCAGCAACGTCATCACCGTCTTCAAGTACATCCTGCTGACCTTCCTGCCCGCCGCCTTCGCCGGTCTGCCCATGGTGGACTTCGGCTGGCCGGGGATCCCCATCACCCTGTTTGGTGAGACCTTCCAGTGGAACATCCTTGGCTACGACGTGGACCACGGCGGCCTGCCTTACTTCTGCGCCTACATGGTCGCCATGGTCATCGGCGAGTGCATCAACTTCCCCCTCCAGCGCAACCTGGTCTTCCGCAGCAAGGGCAACCTGGCCTACCAGATCCTGTGGTACGTCATCGCCTTCTGCATCATCACCTGCATCGTCAACTCCATTAACTGCATCTGGATGGCGGTGGCCGGTCTGTTCGTGCCCGCTTTTATCTACAACATCGGTACCGTGGTGCTCAACGGCGGTATCTCCATGGTGATCTTCTTCTTTGTCAACAAGATCATCTTCCCCGAGGGCGAGGCCCAGAAGAAGTAATACTCTTCCTTCCCATAAAGGCGTCTCTGGCAAAAGCCAGAGGCGTCTTTTGTTTATTTTTCCCTTTTTTCTACCCCATTTTTATATCTCCGTCTTAAAATCGCCGAATCTGAAACTTTCCTGAATTGCCCTTGCATTTTCTTTTTCACTTTGCTATAATAAACCACAAGTTCACATGGACATTTGTCTTTTTGTTGTGGACATTCGGGAATTTGCCCGAAAAAGATTGGAGGAACGAACATGAAACGATTTCTGGCTTTGGCTACGTCCTGCGCCCTGATGATCGCCGCTCTGGCTGGCTGCGGCAGCTCCGGCTCCGGCTCTGGTTCCGGCGGCGGCTCCGCTTCCGGCGACAAGGTAATCAAGATCGGCGTGTTTGAGCCCGCTTCCGGCGACTCCGCCTCCGGCGGCAAGAAGGAAATGCTGGGCATGCAGTATGCTAACTCCGAGACTCCTACCGTCACTGTGGGCGGCGAGGAGTACAAGGTCGAGTTGGTCTATGCTGACAACGGCTCCTCCACCGACAAGGCCCCCACCGCCGCTTCCCAGCTGGTCAGTGAGGGCGTGGCCATGGTGCTGGGCTCCTACGGCTCCGGCGTGTCCATCGCCGCCGGCCCCACCTTCGGCAACGCTGGCATCCCCGCCATCGGCGTGACCTGCACCAACCCCAACGTCACCGCCGGCAACGACTACTACTTCCGCATCTGCTTCCTGGATCCCTTCCAGGGCACTGTTCTGGCCAACTTCTCCATGGATAAGTTCCAGGCCAAAACCGCCTACTGCCTGGGCGAGGCGGGCAACGAGTACGACCAGGGCCTGATCGCCTTCTTCAAGCAGGCCTTTGAGGCCGCCGGCGGCAAGGTCATCACCGACTCCTTCCCCACCAACAACTCCGACTTCAACTCCTACCTGAACAAGGCCAAGGACCAGGGCGCCGACGTTATCTTCACCCCCGTGTCCATCGCCTACGCCACCCAGATCATCACTCAGGCCGCTTCTCTGGGCCTGGAGATCCCCTTCGTGGGTTCTGACACCCTGGACGACAACATGGTCCTGGAGGCCGCCAAGGGCACCAACATTCAGCTGTACGTGTCCACCTTCTATCAGGAGGGCGGCAACCCTGACTTCGACGCGGGCATCAAGAACTACATCAACACCGCCTCCGGCGCTCTGGAGTCCAACGGCGGCAACGACACCGTAGCCGCGGTCACCGCCATGGGCTATGACGCCTACTATGTGGCTCTCGAGGCCATCAAGAAGGCCGACAGCGTGGACCCCGCCGCCATTAAGGCCGCCCTGTGGGATGTGGAGTATGACGGCGTGTCCGGCCACATCGCCTTTGACGACACCAACGGCGACGCCGTGCGTGACACCGCCTATATCAAGCACTCCACCAACGACGGTGCCTGGGAGCTGGAGACTCAGCAGACGGTAGCGAAGTAAGCTCCCCGCCCCGCAATTGATTTGATTTACGGTTTGGCGGGGGCCCCCTCGGGTCCCCGCCAATTCTGTATCCACCTCCCGCTGGGCCGCCCCAAAAGGAGGCGGTCTCCCCCTCTTTTTGGGACTGTCCAGCAAAACTTTGACTGAGGAGGAAATTCCATGGAATTTTTTATCTCCACCCTGCTTTTCGGCATCTCGGTGGGCGGCCAATATGCCCTCATCGCCATCGGCTACACCATGGTCTACGGCATTTTGCGCCTGATTAACTTCGCCCACGGCGACGTGTTCATGGTGGCCGGCCTCTTGGGCATCTACCTGAGTGCCACCTTCCCCCTGTATGTGGCTATGCCCCTGGTGGTCATCCTGACGGTGGTTCTTGGCTTCTGCATTGAGCGTGTGGCCTATAAGCCCCTGCGCTCCGCCCCCCGTATGAGCGTCATGATCTCCGCCATCGGCGTGAGCTACCTGCTCCAGAACACCGCCACCTACGTCACCGGCGGTCAGCCCATGATCTACCCCTCTCTCCCCTTCCTGTCCGACACCATCACCGTGGCCGGCACCTCCATCAAGTGGGTGGTGCTGCTCACCCCCGTTCTGGTGGTGGCCCTGGTCATCCTGCTCACCCTGCTTATCAACCGCACCAAGGTGGGCATGGCCATGCGGGCGGTGGCCAAGGATTTTGAGACCAGCCAGCTCATGGGCATCAAAATCAACTCCGTCATTTCCATCACCTTTATCATCGGCTCGGCTCTGGCTGCCATTGGCTCCATGCTCTACTTCACCACCTACTCCTCCGTGGTCCCCACGGTGGGCTCCATGCCCGGTCTGAAGGCCTTCGTGGCCGCGGTGTTCGGCGGCATCGGCTCCATCCCCGGCGCGGTGATCGGCGCGTTCCTCATCGGCATCTGCGAGAACTTCGTGAAGATCCTGCCCTTTGAGGGTGCCACCACCTTCGTAGACGCCTTTACCTTTGCCCTGCTGATCATCATTCTGGTCTTTAAGCCCACCGGCCTGTTCGGTGAAAAGGCCACGGATAAGGTGTAAGGAGGTAGCACTATGATTCAAGAGAAACGAAGCAAACGGGGCGCCCTGCTGGGGCTGGCCGCCGCGATTCTGGTGCTGGTTCTGGTGACTGTACTGGAGAACACCCTCCCCTCCACCAGCCAGCTGTTTGTGGTCCTGAAAAAGGGCGCGGTGTACTCCCTGGTGGCCGTGTCCATGAACCTGGTCAACGGCTTTACCGGCCTGTTCTCCCTGGGCCAGGCGGGCTTTATGCTGCTGGGCGCCTACACCTATGCCATCCTCACGGTCCCTGTATCCGCCAAGGACACGGTGTACTACCTGTTCGGCGGCTCGGCGGTAAAGTTCTCCCTGCCTGACCTGTTCGGTGGGGTGGACACCCCGGCCGGTCTCATTCTGGGCGTGCTGCTGGCCATCATTCTGGGCGGCTGCGTGGCAGCTTTCTTTGCCTACCTGATCGGCCTGCCGGTGCTGCGCCTCAAGAGTGACTATCTGGCCATTGCCACCCTGGGCTTTGCCGAGATCATCCGGGCCATCTTCCAGTGGCAGGCTCTGGGCCCCATCACCAACGGCGCCAACATGATCACCCAGATCCCCACCTTCAACAACTTCAACATCACCGACTCCAGCGGCAAGGTGGTGTTCTACCTGTCCTCCTTCTTCCCCATGCTCATCATGATCATCTGCGTGGCCATCATCGTCATGCTCATCAACTCCTCCTACGGCCGGGCCTTCAAGGCCATCCGGGAGGACGAGATCGCCGCGGAGGCCATGGGCATCAACCTGGCCAAGCACAAGATGCTCTCCTTCGTCATCAGCTCCTTCTTCTCCGGCGTGGGCGGCGCACTGTTTGCCATGTTCGCCAACAACGCCCAGGCCAAGGTGTACACCTCCACCATGACCTATGAGATCCTGCTCATCGTGGTCATCGGCGGCATCGGCTCCATCTCCGGTTCTGTCCTGTCCACCTTCCTGTATGTGGCCTGCTCCGAGTGGTGGCTGCGCGGCCTGGACATGGGCTCCTTCCTGGGCATCAAACTGGGCCTGTTCCGCAACGGCTTCCGCATGGTGGTCTTCTCCGTGGTCATCATGATCGTGGTGCTCTTCTTCCGTCAGGGCATCATGGGCAACAAGGAGATCACAGACCTGCTCAAACCCCGTAAGAAAACCAAGGAGGTGGCGAAATGAGCCTGGAACATATCCTCCAACTGGAACACATCACCATGCAGTTCGGCGGCGTGGTGGCCGTCAATGACCTGTCCCTGGAGGTAAACAAGGGAGAGATCGTGGCTCTTATCGGCCCCAACGGCGCCGGCAAGACCACCGCCTTCAACTGCATCACCGGAGTCTATGAGCCTACCAACGGCCGGATCTCCTTCCTGGATCAGCCCATGGTGGAGAACTTCCCCAAGGGCAAAATGCAGAAGCTGTATGCCGGGGAAAACAAGGGCAAGTACACCCATACTCTCAACCCCACCCCGGATAAAATCACCCAGCTGGGCATCGCCCGTACCTTCCAGAACATCCGCCTGTTCTCCAAGCTGTCGGTGCTGGACAACGTGCTCATCGCCAAGCACATGCGTGCCAAGCAGAACGTATTCTCCGCTACCTTCCGCCTCAACGCCGCGGAGGAGAAGCGGATGCGGGAGGAGTCCCTGGCCCTGCTAGAGGAGCAGAACCTGCTGCATCTGAAGGACGAAGTGGCTGGCTCTCTGCCCTACGGCCTGCAGCGCCACCTGGAGATCGCCCGCGCCCTGGCCACCCAGCCCAAGCTCCTGCTGCTGGACGAGCCGGCCGCCGGCATGAACCCCCAGGAGACCCAGGAGCTCTCCCAGTTCATCCACCGCATCCGGGACGAATACAATCTGACCATCCTCATCATTGAGCACCATATGGATCTGGTCATGCAGATCTCCGACCGCATCTACGTGCTGGACTTCGGCAAGCTCATTGCCCAGGGTACGCCGGCGGAGATTCAAAACAATCCTCGGGTCATCGAGGCATATTTGGGGGTGGCAGACGATGCTGAAGATTGATGAATTGAAGGTAAGCTACGGCGGCATTGAGGCCGTAAAGGGCATCACCTTTGAGGTACCCGAGCGCAAGATCGTCACCCTCATCGGCGCCAACGGCGCGGGCAAATCCACCACCCTGCGCACCATTGCCGGACTGGTGAAGCCCGCCCACGGCCACATCCACCTCCAAGGCGAGGACATCACCGCCCTCAGCCCCGACCGCATCGTCTCCAAGGGCATCACCCTGGTGCCCGAGGGACGCCACGTCTTCCCGGACCTCACCGTACTGGAGAACCTGAAGATCGGTGCCTACCTGCGCCGGGACAGCCTGGACGACGACCTCAACTGGGTCTATGAGCTCTTCCCCCGCTTGAAGGAGCGCTCCTGGCAGGCGGCGGGCACCCTGTCCGGCGGCGAGCAGCAGATGCTGGCTGTGGGCCGCGCCCTCATGTCCCGCCCCAAGATCATCATGATGGATGAGCCCTCCCTGGGCCTGGCCCCCATCGTGGTCAAGGGCATCTTTGACATCATCAAGGAGATCAACCGCCAGGGCGTCACGGTCCTGCTCATCGAGCAGAACGCCAACATGGCTCTGCGCATCGCCGATGTAGCCTACGTGCTGGAGACCGGCAAGATCACCCTGTCGGGTTCCGGGCGAGAGCTGCTCAACAACGAACAAGTAAAGAAGGCCTATCTGGGCTAAAAAAACGGACCTGGCGGATTGCTCCGTCAGGTCCGTTTTCTTATTTATGCTCGGGCACGATCTCGATCCAATAGCCGTCGGGATCGGAAATGAAGTAGATGCCCATAGCGGGGTTCTCAAAGCAGATGCAGCCCATCTCCTCATGCTTCTGATGCAGCTGCTCGTACTCGTCGGTGTGGAAGGCCAGGTGGAACTCACACTCGCCCAGGTTGTAGGGCTCGGTCCGGTCCCGCAGCCAGGTCAGCTCCAGCTGAAACTCGGTGAGGCCGTCCCCCAGGTACACCAGACGGAAGGAGCCGTCCTCGGCATCCCGCACCCGCACAGGCTCCAGGCCCAGGGCCTTTTTATAGAAGTCCAGGCTCTTGTCCAGATCCAGGACATTGAAGTTGAAGTGATTGAATTTGATCATAAATCCTTCTCCTTTTATTCCTCGTCCAATTTGAGAACTGCCCTGGCGTCGAAGCAAAGTCCATTCCGCTCACAGCGCCCTGGCGGGCACTCCTCGCTGCATTTCCTTGCTTCTCCTTTTCCCGCCAAACCCGCTTACCCGCAAGGGGCACGCCGCATCCGTAAGGCGGCACAGCCGCCAACGGCTGCGCAGGCGCTGGCTTTGGCGGGAGGGCCGCCTGCGGCGGCTTTTTTATTCCTCGTCCAGCTTGAGAACTGCCATAAATGCCTCGGTGGGCATCTGCACGGTACCCAGGGAGCGCATTTTCTTCTTGCCTTCCTTCTGCTTCTCCAGCAGCTTCTTCTTACGGGTGATATCGCCGCCGTAGCACTTGGCCAGCACGTCCTTACGCATGGCCTTGACGGTCTCACGGGCAATGATCTTGCCGCCGATGGCCGCCTGGATGGGCACCTCAAAGAGCTGGCGGGGAATGTTCTCCTTGAGCTTTTCACAAATCTTCCGGGCGCGGCCGTAGGCCTTGTCCTTGTGGGCAATGAAGCTCAGGGCGTCCACCTGGTCGCCGTTGAGGAGCAGGTCCACCTTCACCAGCTGGCTGGGCTGATAGCCCTCCAGCTCATAGTCCAGGCTGGCGTAGCCCTTGGTGCGGGCCTTCAAGGCGTCGAAGAAGTCGTAGATGATCTCGCCCAAAGGCATGGAGTAGTGCAGCTCCACCAGGTTGGTGTCCAGATACTGCATGTCCTTAAAAATTCCCCGGCGGTCCTGACACATGGGCATGATGTTGCCTACGTAGTCGGGGGGCGCGATGATGGACACCTTGGCGTAGGGCTCCCGGGCCTCGGTGATCAGGCCGGGATCGGGGTAGTTGTGGGGGTTATCCACCTTCACGGTAGTCCCATCTGTTTTATCTACCTCGTAGATTACAGAGGGTAGTGTGGTAACCAGGTCCAGATCGAACTCCCGCTCCAGGCGCTCCTGGATGATCTCCATGTGGAGCATGCCCAGGAAGCCGCAGCGGAAACCAAAGCCCAGGGCGATGGAGGATTCGGGCTCGAAGGACAGGGAAGCGTCGTTGAGCTGGAGCTTTTCCAGGGCGTCCCGCAGGTCAGGATATTTGCTGCCGTCCTGGGTGTAGATACCGCAGTAAACCATGGCCTGGGCGGGCCGGTAGCCGGGCAGAGCCTCAGCAGCGGGCTGATCGGTTCCGGTGATGGTGTCGCCCACCCGGGTGTCCTTCACGTTCTTGATGGAGGCGGTAAACCAGCCTACCTCGCCGGCGGTGAGCTCGGGGCAGGAGTCCATACCCAGAGGCCGGAGATAGCCGCAGTCCAGTACCTGGTAGGAGGCGCCGGAGGCCATCATCTTCACATTCATCCCCTTCTTCAGGGTACCCTCCATCACACGGAAGTAGACGATAACCCCCACATAGGGGTCGTACTGGCTGTCAAAGACCAGGGCCTTCAGAGGGGCACTGGCGTCGCCGGTGGGGGCGGGCACGTTCTGTACAATGTCCTCCAGCACGGCGGGGATGTTGATGCCCATTTTCGCAGAGATCTCCGGGGCCTCCATGGCGGGCAGGCCGATGATAGCCTCTACCTCCTCCTTGGCCTTCTGGGGGTTGGCGGCGGGCAGGTCGATCTTGTTGAACACGGGGAGGATCTCCAGGTCGTGCTCCAGAGCCAGGTAGGTGTTGGCCAGAGTCTGAGCCTCCACGCCCTGGGTGGAGTCAACTACCAGCACCGCACCCTCACAGGCGGCCAGAGACCGGGACACCTCGTAGTTGAAGTCCACGTGGCCCGGGGTGTCGATGAGGTTGAGGTGGTAGGTCTCCCCATCCTGGGCCTGGTACTCCAGACGGACGGCACGGGCCTTGATGGTGATACCGCGCTCCTTCTCCAGGTCCATGTTGTCCAGCAGCTGAGACTCCATCTGCCGCTCAGTCACTGCATGGCACTGCTCAATGAGACGGTCAGACAGGGTGGACTTGCCGTGGTCGATGTGGGCAATGATAGAAAAATTGCGGATTTTGGATTGATCGGTCATAGATACCCTCCAAAGATGAGATTCAGATTCATAAACAGGCGGCGCTTATTTATTATCTTTATTATCCCGGCCGCCAAATAGCTTGTTCATCCGCTCGCCGGAGTTGTGGATGAGCTGCAGCATGGACTGATAAAGCACGGGATAATCCCGGGCCAGAGCGGCGTGGTCCATCTCAGGCATCTGGCCCTTGTCCTTCACATGCTGGGCCAGAGCATCCTCCAGCTCCACCCGGGACAGATCCATATCCGCCTGGGCCAGGCCAGCCTGGGCATGCCGCTGGGACACAGAGAAGAAATCGGGGTTGTTGGCCGGGTTGGCGTGGTAAAGCTGGCGGTACACCGAGTAGACCGCCGAGGACAGGTAGTTGGAGGCGGCACGGATGGCCTCCCGGCTGCCGGTCTTCCCCAGCAGGTCGAAGAGCATTCCCACCGAGTTCACCAGCAGCTTCTTGGACAGCAGGGCCAGCACAGAGCCCCGCATAGAATTGTTTTTCTCTTCGCTGACGTCGTAGAGTTCCTCAGCTCCAATGGTGGTGCCATCCCGGGTCAGGGTGCGGCCCAACAGGTAATCGGCAGACACACCATAATAATCACAGGCCTTGACCACAAAAGGCAGACCGGGCTCACGGATGCCGTTTTCGTAGTGAGACATAAGGGCCTGAGAGATACCCAGCTCCGCAGCGGCTGCGCGCTGACTGACTCCTTTTTCCTGACGCAGCAGGGACAGGGTACGGGCAAATTCTGCGTTCAAATTGTTCACCTCTATCCGAGCGGCCAGGCCTGCCGATTACTCGATCCGGCTGCCGCCCTAAAAATCAATACACTTGGTATAGTATAAACGACCCAATACCTTTCGTAAAGAGAAATTTCATATTTTTGTGGGTTTTTTTGTATCCTTTTCGAGAAATCCGGCAAAATGAAAGTGCAGTAACTCTTGCATTTTCCACGGGAAAATGCTACCATAGTCCCAGAAAAGAGTGCATGACGTGAGGCGTTTTTTTCGTCTCCCGCACCCAAGTTTCTGTTTTGGAAGGAATGGTTCACATGTTCAAGAAACTCATCGACATCCTGAAGGCTCATCCCCGTAAGATCGTATTCACCGAGGGCACCGATCCCCGTATTCTGGAGGCCTCTGCCCGTCTGCTGTCCGGTACTTTCCTGACCCCCATGCTGGTGGGTAAGGAAGAGGAAGTCCGCGCTGCCGCTGAGGACGCCGGCTTCAACATCCGCGGCGCCATCATCGTAGACCCCGAGACCTACGAGAACATGGACGCTATGGTTGCCAAGATGGTCGAGCTGCGCAAGGGCAAGATGACCGAGGAAGAGTGCCGCGCTGCTCTGAAGAAGGGCAACTACTTCGGCACCATGCTGGTGGCTATGGGTGAGGCCGACGCTCTGCTGGGCGGCGCTACCTACTCCACCGCCGACACCGTCCGTCCCGCTCTGCAACTGGTCAAGACCAAGCCCGGCAACAAGATCGTCTCCTCCTGCTTCATCCTGGTTCGTCCTTCCGCCACCGGCGACAACGACGTGCTGGCTATGGGCGACTGCGCCATCAACATCAAGCCCAACGAGGACGAGCTGGTTGAGATCGCCGTGGAGACTGCCAAGTGCGCCAAGATCTTCGGCATTGACCCCAAGGTTGCTTTCCTGAGCTACTCCACCTTCGGCTCCGGCAAGGGCGAGGACGTGGACAAGATGCGCAACGCCTGCGAGAAGGCCAAGGCTGCTATGCCCGAGATCCCCGTGGACGGCGAGCTGCAGTTTGACGCCGCTGTGTCTCCCCGCGTGGCTCACACCAAGTGCCCCGACTCCAAGGTGGCCGGTTATGCCAACACCTTCATCTTCCCCGACATCAACGCCGGCAACATCGGCTACAAGATCGCTCAGCGTCTGGGCTCCTTCGAGGCTTACGGCCCCATCCTGCTGGGCCTGAACGCCCCCATCAACGACCTGAGCCGCGGCTGTAACGCCCAGGAGGTCTACTCCATGGCTATTATCACCGCCGCTCTGGCTGGCAACTAATCTTCTGCCACATAAAAAAGGACCGCCTTTAGATGGGTGCTCGTAAGACAGTAATTCTAAAAAATTACTATTTTACGGCATCTGTCTGGCAGGGTTGGAAACAACAACGAAAAGAACGATGTCGAGTCGCATGACCGGCATCGTTCTTTTTTACCAACAAAACATAAAATTACGGAGGTATTTACCATGAAACACCTGTTATCTTGTGAATTTAACCTTGATACTGCTTGTGTAGAGCTTTGCTTTTCAGACGGCAGCATGGTTTCTATCGACACTATTGCTGTGGAAAATGAGGTAGTAAACAATATGTATCAACAGTCGGAACTCGACTATCTGATCTATAATGACCCTGCTGCATATGCTGATTTAATCCTTAACGGCGATCCTGCTGTCTACCTCAAGACAGTTACGGAATACCAAAACCTTGATTGATTTTTGGTGACGAACAAGAGCTGCCCTGCCATTCAGCGGGGCAGCGCTTGTTTTGGCAAAAATGTGTTCATGAAAAGTTATGCTTTACTTTGGTGAATTGGGAAACTAATCTTGAAAAATATGGTGCCTTCTTGTATAATGATGTGTGTACACACACCGACTTACCGGAAAGGATGAAACCGATGGCCGATACGCATATTAAATATAACGATCACTCGATCAACTCCGCATTTAAGAATCACTACATTGTTCCCGACTATCAACGAGAGTATGTTTGGAAAGACGAACAGGTAGAGCAGCTGTTGGCAGACTTACTGGATGCCTACAATACCGATAGTCAAAAGGCTTATTTCCTTGGCACTATTGTAACTTATGACTCTGGCAGCCAGTTTGAGTTGATTGACGGACAGCAGCGCCTTACCACATTTTTTATTCTGTTGTGTGCGATCAAAAAAATCTACATAGATCATGGTGAACAAACCAGTGTTATTGAAAATTTAATTTATAGCCCAACTATGAATAGTGAGGGTGATGTGATTAACTTGTATCATCTCCAGCTTCAATATGAAGATGCAGGAAATTGTTTGGAGCTGATTGAAAAAGGACAGGAACGGCCGAACTATATCACGCAATCGGGAGAAAGACTGTTCGACGCATTCAAGACGATCCAGGACTTTTTGCAGGAGCAATTCCCCCAAATCGCTGATTTGAAAAAATTTGTTGTGTTTCTGCTAAACAAAACAAGCTTTATTCGTATTGAAACTTATGACATTTCCGATGCACTGAAAATTTTTGAAACAATCAACCAGCGAGGCAAAGGGCTTGACCCGATGGATTTGCTTAAGAATATGGTTTTCCGTCAGGTTGACAGAAGCAAATTCAAAGAACTAAATATGAACTGGAAATCTATTACTCGTTCGCTGGAAAAAATTGATGAGAAGCCGCTCCGTTTTCTTCGCTATTTTATCATGGCCAATTATGATACCTCCAGCGAAAAAGATGGGATTCTCCGTGAAGATCAGATCTATACCTGGCTCAGTAATAACAACGCACAGTGCCATTATGAAGAAGCTCCATTTCAGTTTGTTCAAAAAATGGCACAGAATGTTGAGTTATATGTTAAGTGCCGGATGCCCGATGATGCATCAGAAGGAAATGTACATTTGAAGAACATTCCTTTGTTGGCAGGTAAATCTTATAAGCTGCACTTGATGCTTCTTCTTGCGGCTTCCAACATGAACTCGGAAGCATTTGCCAAATTCAAAAGCATTCTTGAATCTGTAGTTTATTACACGGTAATTGATAAAATAGCGACCAACATCACAGAGCGAACTTTTGCATTGTGGTGCAGAGATGTTCGCAATATCGTTACAGCAGAGGACTTAGATTGTTTTGTAAAGAACACTATTATTCCCACGGTGAATGACTGGAAACTCGATAATAAATCCAACTTCCTTCGCTTGGGGTTGAACAGTATGCAGCAATATCGAATCAAGTTTATTCTTGGTAAAATCACTGCGTATGTAGATGCATTGAAATTAGGAAAAACCACGGTGGAGGACTTAACCACCTATACGGAAACAGCAGTTGAGATTGAACACATTATGCCGCAGACTTGTACAGATAAAGGATTGTACGGCATGAATGAAGAAGAATTTTCTGTATATATTAACAGGCTTGGAAATCTTACCTTGCTTGAAAACACCATCAACAGATCAATCCAGAATGATGTTTACGCAAACAAGGCAACTTACTATAAACAGTCTAAATTCTACATCACTTCTTCTATCTCGGAACTGGTGAATTTAGGACAGGATACTGCTATCAATAGAACAAACTCACTGCTGTCGTCTTGGTCTGATTGGAATAAGCAAGCCATTGAAGAACGACAAGAAATGTTCTATCGGTTAAGCGAAATGATATGGGAGCTGCGATAACCTACCAGCAAAAAAGAAGTGCTTTAGAGGTATTCACAATGGCAGAAAAACGAAAACCAGCAATCCGTCAGCGCCCGATACAGGTCAAGTTTTTTGTAGACGAAAAAGAGCTTGACCTGATAAAACAGAAAATGGCACAGATGGGAACGGACAACATGAGTGCTTATCTCCGCAAAATGGCAATCGACGGGTATGTTGTGAATTTGGATATGCCCGAACTCCGTGAGTTGACTTTCAAAATGAAGCGAATATCCAACAGCGAAAACCAGATTGCCAAACAGCTCAACACAACGGGTAACATCTACGAAACGGACATCGAAGAAATCAAAAAGAATCAAGAGGAAATCTACGAAGGGATTAAAAAAATTCTGCTTTCTCTCTCCCATCTGAAGTGATATTAGCTCCGCAGGAGCGTAGCCGATTTTGAAAAAATCGTCAAAGGGTTTGGGATGCTTCCCAACAAGCTTTTGCAAAAGTCAGCTTCGCTGAAATTTGCAAAACGCACGATGTGTGTACACACGTGCACTGCTTGCAAAGTTTGTTTTAACCTTTTGTAGGCAAATGGAAGATTTTCGTTTTCCGCAAAATCGGCAACGCTGTATTTTCTGAAAAATCACAGTGTGCAGCTACGCCTGCTGTGCTTGCTATCCCAGTGATAATTTAGAATCGAAGTGAATGAAAAGGAGGCTCGACAGGATGGATGAGAAACGAAAAGAGGAAGAAGTTCGTGAGCTTACTCCCGAAGAAATAGACGATATGATTCTTGAGGAACAGATTGAGAGCGGAGAGTATGACGAGGAAGTTTCCGAATACTACTTCTCCAATCCCGACCCGTATGCCAAGGTCGAGTCTCGCCCCGATGATGCACCAAAGCGTGACATCAAGTTTGATGAGAACGGTAACATTGTTGTAAGAAATCTGTCTGCCTTTTGGCTGCCCGAATTGACAATCGTGGATGAAATCGGCGGCGCAGAATATACCGTTACAGGCAGCTATGAGGGCACGGAAACTCTTGATAAAAAGCTCAAACGCATTATGGAGCAGAACGCTACCGATGATGAATCTGATATCACGGAGGATGGCGAATGAATAACGACACCTCTCTTGATATAAACACCAATTCCAATCCTGTACAAACAGTTGCCCAACAAAAGGAGGATAACGAAATGTTAAGGGCAACCGACAAAATCACAGCACTTTATTGCAGATTGTCCGTAGAGGACACCAAGGATGAGAAGAAAAACGGCAAAGAGGATTTGTCAAATTCCATCCAAAATCAAAAGGCTATGTTGCTTCAATACGCACGAGATCACCGCTTTCCCCACCCGACATTTTTCATTGATGACGGCTACAGCGGTGTGACCTATGATCGTCCTGGTTTTCAGAAAATGCTTGATGAAATTGAAGCCGGTCATGTGGGTGCAGTCATTACGAAAGACCTATCAAGGCTTGGGCGAAACTCCGCTTTGACGGGACTGTATATCAACTATACTTTCCCTCAGAACGATGTCCGCTACATCGCCATCAATGACCACTTTGACAGCATCAACCCCAACAGCACCGACAGTGACATTGCTGGTATTAAAAACTGGTTCAACGAATTTTTCGCAAAGGATACAAGCCGAAAGATTCGTGCGGTGCAAAAAGCAAAAGGTGAGCGTGGCGAAAGATTGACCGTCCATGTGCCGTATGGCTACATGAAAAACCCCGAAAATCCAAAGGAATGGGTAATCGACGAGGAAGCTGCACAGGTGGTCAAGAAGATTTTCACGCTCTGCATGAACGGACGAGGACCGAGCCAAATTGCAGACCAGCTTGAAAAGGACAAGATACTCACACCTACCGCATACAAAAACAAGCAAGGTGTGAAAACACCGCACACCGAGCCGGAAAATCCTTACCGCTGGCACGAAAGCACCGTTGTCAATATTCTTGAACGAAAAGAGTACATTGGCGCAACGGTCAATTTTAAGACCTACACCAATTCTATTTGGGACAAGAAGCAGAGGGAGAATCCCGAAGAAAATCGAGTGATTTTCTACAACACCCATCCTGCCATTATCGAGCAGGAAGTCTTTGACAAGGTGCAGGAGATTCGTCAGCAGCGACACAGGCGAACGGCAACAGGCAAGAGCAGTCCGTTTTCGGGATTGGTATTCTGTGCCGATTGCAATCAGAAGCTCTACTATTCCACCACCAAATACTTTGAAAAGCGACAGGACTTTTTCATCTGTTCCACTCACCGTGCCAACAAGGACAAGTGCAGCGGACACTACATTCGTGCCGTAGTTTTGGAGGATTTGGTCTGGAATCACATGAAAGAGGTTATCTCTTATGTGACCCGATATGAAGCACATTTCAGGGTGGAAATGGAGCAAAAACTCCGTCTGCAAAGCGAGGAAACCATAAGGTTATATAAGAAGCGTCTGGCACAGGCAGAAAAGCGTATAGGGGAGCTTGACCGCCTGTTTATCAAAATCTACGAGGACAACGCCAAGGGCAAGCTAAACGATGATCGCTTTTCCATGATGAGCAAGACCTACGAGGATGAGCAGGCGCAGCTCAAAGTTGAAATCGTAAATCTGCAAAAAGAGATTGAAGTACAGGAACGACAGATAGAAGACCTTGAACAGTTTATTCAGCGGGCACATAGATACACCGACCTCACAGAACTTACGCCATATGCTCTCAGAGAGCTTGTAAAGGCGGTTTATGTGGAGGCACCGGACAGTCCAGCGGTAAACGCAAACAGAGGGTACATATCGAATATGACCTTGTTGGCTATATTCCCGTGTATGAACTGATAAAAGCGGAACAGGCATGACCGAAATCATGCCTGTTCCAAGAAATTCACATATTACTGTTTTACGACCACCGAGCATTGGGTGGTCCTTTTTTATCTCTCTACGCGTTTGATTGGCAAACCCGGTTTACTCATATCGGTTTCCCTGGCTGTCGTAGTACGCAACATGGCTGCTATACTCCTTTGCTGCCGCGTCAATCTTCACGCATATAATATCCATATTCGTGGTATCAAAGCGTTTTACAGGCTGCAGCTCCCCATTGACAATGTACGTTGCCTCGGCATACTCGGTCTGCGCTCCACAAAACCAGATCAGATTATATCGTGTTCCGTTGATCGCAGTGGTATCAATCACGATATCATCTTTCTCTCTGTTTACCGAAGAGCTAAATTCGTATTTTCCGTCTCCCAAGGGGCTGAACACAGCCAGGGTCACTTTTCCATCGGTACTGTACGCGCCGCTTACAATATGGTCCTCCAGCTTGGTCTCCGTGGCAATGGTCCACTGCGTTCCTTTGCCCTGGGAGATCGCCTGATCCAAGAGCACCTCTCTGCTTTCCAGCGTAGCGCCATCCTCCTCTTTCTGGCTTTGATAAAATACTACGCCGCAGATAAGAAGGACAGCCGCCAGTAAAAATACGCCAATGATACGTTTTTTCATTGTCCTCTCCCCTTCTGTTCCTCTCTGTAAAAACAGGTCTCTTTTTATTCAGTATACCATACCATTCTCTGTTCTTCTACCTTCCCACGTCTGAAAAGGCAAAAATGGCAGCATCCAGAACATCTGGATACTGCCATTTGATTGTTCCTTATTCCAAGGCAGTTGCTCTCTCTTATACCCCGGCCATCTGGTCCTGATCCAGCACCTTGATATCCCGCTGAGCCAGTGCCTGCTCCGCGGCCTCCACATCCTGGACCCGGAAGATCATGTAGGCGGAGTTAGCCTGCTTGCCGCCCAGGAAGGCGTACATGTACTCCACGTTGATCTTGGCGTTGGAAAGTACCTGGAGTACCCGGTTGAGTCCTCCAGGCACGTCGGGGATGGCCACACCCACCACAGGGGTGATGGAGTGAACATAGCCCGCGTCCTTAAGAACTGTGGTTGCTTTGTACACATCGTTGACGATGATGCGCACGATGCCGAATTCACTGGTCTCAGCCAGGGAAAGGGCCCGCAGGTCCACCTTGTTCTGAGCCAGAACACCGGTCAGGCCGTACAGGGCTCCCGGCTTATTTTCCACAAAAATGGAGATCTGCTTGATGCTCATGGCGAACCCTCCTTAAATTTTCCGCTTGTCGATGACCCGGACCGCCTTGCCCTCGCTGCGGACAATGGACTTGGGGGCCACCAGGGTAACCTTAGCGGCCAGACCCAGCAGAGAGCGCAGGCCCTCCACCAGTTCCTTCTGCCGGCGGTCGATCTCGCCCAGGTTGTCGGTAAACATCTCGGGAGTCATCTCCACCTGGATATCCAGCGTGTCAGTGGACTTGACCCGATCCACGATAATCTGGTAGTTGGCCGGATAGCCGTGGTTGAGGAGCACAGTCTCAATCTGAGAGGGGAAGACGTTGACGCCGCGGATGATGAGCATATCATCGCTGCGGCCCATGGGCTTGCTCATCTTCACGAAGGTACGTCCGCAGGAACACTTCTCGTGACGGATCACACCGATGTCCCGGGTGCGGTAGCGCAGCAGGGGGAAGGCCTGGCGGGTGATGCAGGAGAAGACGATCTCACCCTGCTGACCCTCGGGCAGCACCTCTCCGGTCTCGGGATCGATGATCTCGATAATAAAGTGGTCCTCGTTGACGTGCATTCCGTTCTGCTCGGAGCACTCGTAGGCCACGCCGGGACCCATGATCTCGGTCAGGCCATAGATGTCATAGGCCTTGATGCCCAGCTTCTCCTGGATATCCTGGCGCATCTCCTCACTCCAGGCCTCGGCACCGAAGATGCCCGCCTTCAGAGGAATGTCCTTGCCGGTGAGTCCCATCTCGTGGAGGGTCTCGCCGATAAAGGCGGCGTAGGAGGGGGTGCAGCACAAAACGGTAGAGCCAAAGTCCCGGAGAATGGTAATCTGCCGCTGGGTGTTTCCGGAGGAGACGGGAATGACCGTGGCGCCCAGCTTGGTAGCGCCGCCGTGCAGTCCCAGACCGCCGGTAAACAGGCCATAACCATAGGAGATATGTACCTTATCCTCCTCGGTGGCACCCACGGCCACCAGCTGACGGGCCACAATATCGTCCCAGATATCCAGGTCCTCCCGGGTATAGCCTACCACGATCTGCTTTCCGGTGGTTCCGGAGGAGGCATGCAGCCGCACCACATCCTTCATGGGAACGGCAAACAGCCCATAGGGATAGGTATCCCGCAGGTCCTTTTTATAGGTAAAGGGCAGCTTGTGCAGGTCGTCCACCGACTTAATGTCCTCCGGACGCACTCCCTTTTCGTCCATCAGCTTCTTGTAATAAGGCACGTGGTCATAGGCATGGCGCACCCGCTTGACCAGGCGCTCATCCTGCCAGGCACGAATTTGCTCCCGAGAGGCGCATTCAATCTCGGGCTGATAATACCGTTCCAATGGATTCATCCCTCTCTTGTGTATCTCGTGATCTTGCTTTTCTCCTAAATAAGGCCCATCCCATCTGCCTTCCCGGCGGGCTTTCGCCTTATGGAAGGCATCTCTTCAGGCGGGCGCAGAGGCAAAGCGCAGCTTTGCATAAAATTCTTTGCGAAGCTTTCTTTTAAGAAAGCTTCCCCAGCTCGAAGGCCTTCTTGTTCAGCTCCAGGAACTTGGGGGGCACCATGGCCTCCAGGGAAGCCTGCCAGGCCTCCTCCGGCAGGTCGAAGTAGTGAGACAGCCGGCCCATGAGCACAATATTCACTGCCTTAGAGGAACCCGCCTGCTCGGCCAGAGCCAGACAGTCCAGCGCGTCCACCTTGGCTCCGGTGGCCTTCATCTTCTCCACCAGATTCTCGGGGTACTTGGCGGCCCCGGTAATAACAGGCATGGGATCGATCTGCTGAGTGGAGGTGACGATCTGTCCGTCGGGCTTGAGATACTCCAGCCAACGGGCGGCCTCCAGCAGCTCGAAGGAGACAATAAAGTCCGCCTCGCCCTTGTCAATGACAGGAGAATTCACCTTGTCGCCGTAGCGCACATAGGTAACCACGCTGCCGCCGCGCTGGGACATACCGTGGACCTCGGACACCTTGACGTCATATCCCTGCTCCATGAGCAGGTGGCCCAGCAGCTTACTGGCCAGCAGGGAGCCCTGGCCACCCACGCCTACGATCATAATATTCTTGGTTTCCATTGCCTTAACCCTCCTTGCCGGTGCTCTCAAAGGCCCCCACGGGGCACAGCTGCTCGCACACACCGCAGCCCACGCACAGGGTGTTGTCCACCCAGGCCTTGCCCTCCTTGATGGAGATGGCGGGGCAGCCGATCTTCATGCAACTCTTACAGCCGATGCACTTTTCCTTGTTCACCGCCAGAGGCGCGTTGTGTTTGACGTACTTCAAGAGAGCGCAGGGACGGCGGGAGATGATGACGGAGGGCTCGTTGGCGGCCAGCTCTTCCTTCACCGCCTGGTCACAGGCCTTCAGGTCGTAAGGATCCACCACCCGAACCCGGTTGAAGCCCATGGCCTTGCACAGGGATTCCAGATCGATCTTACCGGCGGGGTCGCCCTTGATGTTGTAGCCGGTGGTGGGGTTCTGCTGGTGGCCGGTCATGCCGGTGATGGAGTTGTCCAGAATGATGACGGTAGAATTGGACTGGTTGTAGGCGATGTTGGCCAGACCGGTCATACCAGAGTGCATGAAGGTGGAGTCGCCGATGACGGCCACGGTCTTGCCCTCAGTCTCCTCCCCACGGGCCTTGTTGAAGCCGTGGATGCCGGAGATGGAGCCGCCCATGCACAGGGTCATGTCCATGGCGGACAGGGGAGCCACCGCACCCAGGGTGTAGCAGCCGATGTCGCCCAGGACGGTGCACTTATTCTTGTTCAGGGTGTAGAACAGGCCGCGGTGGGGACAGCCGGCGCACATAACAGGGGGACGGGGAGGAATGGCGTCCTCCAGGGTCTTGCCGGTATGTACGGTACCGCCCAGCTTGGAGGCCACCAGGTTCTGGGAGAACTCACCCTCCAGAGGCAGCACGTTCTTGCCCCAAACCTTCAGGCCCAGCTTGCGGCAGTGGTCCTCGATGATGGAGTCCAGCTCCTCAACGACCACCAGCTTGTCCACCTTGCTGGCAAAGTCCAGAATCAACTTCACAGGCAGGGGGTTGACCATGCCCAGCTTGAGCACCGACACGCTGTCCCCAAAGACCTCCTTCACATACTGATAGGAGGTGGAAGAGGTGATCACGCCCATAGAGGTGCCGCCCATCTCTACCCGGTTGAGGTCACAGGTCTCGGCCAACTCGGTGAGCTTGCGGGTGCGCTCCTCCACCACAGGGTGACGGCGGATAGCGTTGCCCGGCATCATCACGTACTTGGCGATGTTCTTCTCATAGGGCTTCTCCGCCTCGGTGCGCTCCCCCAGCTCCACCAGGGACTGGGAGTGGGACACGCGGGTGCACATCTTCAGGATGACCGGGGTGTCAAACTCCTCGGAAATCTCATAGGCCCGCTTGGCAAAGGCCAGGGCCTCGGCGGAGTCAGAGGGCTCCAGCATAGGCACCTTGGCGGCAATGGCATAGTGGCGGGAGTCCTGCTCGTTCTGAGAGGAGTGCATGCCCGCATCGTCGGCCACGGCGATGACCATGCCCGCATTCACACCGGTGTAGGAGATGGTGAACAGCGGGTCGGCAGCCACGTTGAGGCCCACGTGCTTCATACCGCAGAAGGAGCGCTTGCCGGCAAGGCAGGCGCCAAAGGCGGTCTCCATGGCTACCTTCTCATTGGGAGCCCACTCACAGTAGATGGCGTCGTACTTGGCGGCCTCTTCGGTGATCTCGGTACTGGGGGTACCGGGGTAGCTGGAGGCCACAGAGCACCCCGCCTCATACAGTCCACGGGCAACAGCCGCGTTGCCCAACATCAGTTGTTTCATAGTCTTCCCTGCTTTCTTCCTGATTCAGTCTTTTTTGTCCAGGCCTTCCCGGATGATGATGTCCCGTACCACACCGCCTGCGCCGCCTTCCAGCATGGACCGGCGGACCCGGCTGATGGTAGCGCTGCTGGCTCCAGTCTTCTCCAGGATGTCCAGATAGACCAGACCCTGCTGGAGGTAGACGGCCACATCAAAGCGCTGCTCCATAGACTGCAGCTCCGTGGGGGTACAGAGATCCTCAAAAAATTTCCGGCACTCGTCCAGGTCCTTCAACTTCAAAATGGTCTCATACAGGGCCTGGCTGCGCTCTTTACGCTCCGTTTTTGCCATAAGGCTTCTCCTTTCCTCCGGGACGGACGGAAGTTCCCGGCTTTCCCTTTATATTAACACATTAAAGTGTGAAGGTAAACAGGTATTTCAAAAAAATTTTACGGTTTACACAAGTGAAGCGGCTGTCCAAATAGACAGCCGCTACTTTATCCATATAGAGCATTGGTTCAATCGACTCTTTCATTCAGTCCCCAACCATCTTCTAATTCGCCACGCTTCACTTTTCTTAAGTATCGCAGAATAATTTGTTGGCTATATGCTGGCACAGTGCGCATGCCCTGCTCCGCCAATATGCGCAGCTGCTCATACTCTTTTTCCGGAATTGAAATCCGCAAGATTTTTCTTTTTTGTCTATCCATGCCTCTCACCCCCTATATTTTAACCTGTTTCAGGTTGAAAGTAAATACTCTGTTTTAGGTTAACCTATACTGAGTCCGAGGTGATGCAATATGTATCCCAGAATCCGCGCCCTGCGTGAGGACCACGACCTGAGCCAGCGGCAGGTGGCTGAAATGCTGGGTATGTCCCAAACCGGCTATTCCAAATACGAGACAGGGGAAAATGATATTCCCACCGCTGTCCTGATCAAATTATCCACATTCTATCATACCAGTGTGGATTATCTTCTGGGCTTGACCCCAGTTTCCTCCCCTTATCCTACTACCAAATAAACCAACATAAAAAAGTGGCTACCTCACAGGCAGCCACTTTTTATTTCTTATTCAGGCAAAAACCTTACTTCACGCTCTCGCCGGCGACCTTCTTGGCCTTGATCTCCTTGATGGCGTCGCGGTAGCTCAGGTTCACGCGGCCCTTGTCGTCGATGTCGGTGACCTTGACCCAGATCATGTCGCCGATGTTGACCACATCCTCCACCTTCTCCACACGGCGGTCAGCCAGCTTGGAGATGTGGACCATGCCGTCCTTGCCGGGAGCCAGCTCCACGAAGGCGCCGAACTGCAGGATGCGCACGACCTTGCCGTAGTACAGCTCGCCCACCTGGGGAACGAACACGATGGTCTCGATCATCTTCTTGGCGGCGTCGCAGGCCTCGGCGTTGGGGGAGGCGATGTGGATGGTGCCGTCGTCCTCGATGTCCACGGTAGCGCCGGACTCGGCGGTGATCTTCTGGATCACGGAGCCGCCCTTACCGATAACCTCGCGGATCTTGTCGGGATCGATCTTCATGGTAATCATCTTGGGAGCATACTTGCTCACCTCAGCGCGGGGAGCGGAGATGCAGGGCAGCATGATCTCGTCCAGGATGGCGTAGCGGGCATCGCGGGTGATGTCCAGAGCCTCCTTGATGATCTCGTGGGTCAGACCGTCGTTCTTCAGGTCCATCTGGATGGCGGTGATACCGGCCTTGGTACCGGCAACCTTGAAGTCCATCTCGCCGTGGAAGTCCTCCACGCCCTGGATGTCGATGAAGGTGGTGAAGCCGCCGTTGTCGTCCTGAATGAGGCCGCAGGAAATGCCAGCCACGGGAGCCTTGATGGGCACACCGGCATCCATCAGAGCCAGAGTGGAGCCGCAGATGGAGCCCTGAGAGGTAGAACCGTTGGAGGACAGAACCTCAGACACGACCCGGATGGCGTAGGGGAACTCCTCCACGGAGGGCAGCACGGGCACCAGAGCGCGCTCAGCCAGAGCGCCGTGGCCGTACTCGCGGCGGTTGGTGGAACGGGGAGCGCGGGCCTCACCCACAGAGTAGGGGGGGAAGTTGTAGTGGTGCATATAGCGCTTCTCGTCCTCTTCCCAGATGGTGTCCAGCTTCTGGCAGGCAGCCAGGGTGTTCAGGGTACACACGGACAGAACCTGAGTCTGACCGCGGGTGAACAGGCCGGAACCGTGGACGCGGGGCAGCACACCGACCTCGGCAGCCAGAGGACGGATCTCGTTCTTGGCGCGGCCGTCCACGCGGTGGCCTTCCAGCAGCCAAGCCTTGACGATCTTCTTCTGGAACTTGTAAGTGAACTCCTCCAGGTACTGGTCCATGTCGGGGTACTCTTCCAGATACTTCTCGTGCCACTTGTCGATCATGGCGTTCCAGCGGGTCTCACGCACGTTCTTGTCGTCGGTGTCCATGGCGGCCTTGGCCTCGTCCATGAACTCGTCCACGATCTTGTCAAACAGCTCCTGGTTGAACTGAGCGTGCTCATACTCCATCTTGGGCTTGCCGATCTCGGCAACGATCTGGTTGATGAAGTCGATCTGCTTCTTGATCTCCTCGTGAGCCTTCACGATACCGGCATACATGATCTCGTCGGGGATCTCGTCGGCGCCGGCCTCGATCATGACCACCTTCTCAGCGGTAGCGGCCACGGTCACGTCCATGCGGGAGGTCTTACGCTGCTCCTGGTTGGGGTTGAGGACGATCTGGCCATCGCAGTAACCCACCTCCAGGCAGCCGATGGGGCCGGCGAAGGGGATCTCGGAGTAGCTCACGCAGGCGGAGGCGCCGATCATGGCAGCCACCTCGGGGGAGCAGTCATAGTCCACGCTCATGACAGTGCACTGGATGCACACGTCGTTGCGGAAGTCGTAGGGGAACAGGGGGCGCATGGGCCGGTCGATCAGGCGGGAAGCCAGAACGGCGGGCAGGGAGGGACGGCCCTCACGGCGCATAAAGGAGCCGGGGATGCGGCCCACAGCGTACAGCTTCTCCTCAAACTCAACAGAGAGGGGGAAGAAGTCGATGCCGTCACGGGGACGGGGAGAGACGGTAACGGCCACCAGCACGGTGGTCTCGCCGTACTTAACCATAGCGGAAGCGCTGGCCAGCTCGGCCACCTTGCCCACCTCGATGGTCAGGGGACGGCCGCACAGGTCCATGGTCCAGCTCTTGTAGTTGTTAAACTGCTTGTGCTTGATAACGGTTGACATTTGGTAATCCTCCTTTTGTATTGATTTGCCCGGGAGGTCTCACCTTTTAGCACTTGAATATAGGTCGAAACACAGGGCGCGCGTCTATCCTCCGCGCTTCGGCGCATATTCAACTGCTAAAAAAGCGGGATCGCTCCCGGTTTTTGGTTTGTTTTAGATGCGAACATAGGGCAGCGCGTTAAAACGCTGCCCTATGCGGCAAAACTTACTTACGGATGCCCAGCTTGGCAATGATAGCACGGTAACGCTCGATGTCCTTAGCCATCAGATAGTCCAGCATCTTGCGGCGCTTACCGACCATCTTCAGCAGGCCACGACGGGAGTGGTTGTCCTGCTTGTGGACCTTCAGGTGCTCGGTCAGCTCGTTGATGCGAGCGGTCAGAATGGCGATCTGAACCTCGGGAGAACCGGTGTCAGTGGGGTGAGTGCGGTTGGCCTCAATAACGGCAGTCTTTTCGTCCTTACGAATCATGGGAATTTCCACCTTTCTTATTATTCTGCCCAAAGAGCTGCGTAACGGGCGGGTGAAGCCCTGCCCTCTTGGACAGGCCGTACCCCGCAACGAAGCGGATGGGCGCGCGTGATTTCACGCTGGGATACTATATCACATTTTTTCCAGTCTGTAAAGAAAAAAGTCACCTTTTTTTGAATTTCTCTGCCCTTTTAAACATTTTGTATGTTTAATACAAAACGGAACGGCTCCCCAGCAAGGAAACCGTCCCGTTTGTTGATCCATTTTCAGAAGGGCAGGCCCAGTCCGCCGGTCAGCTTCTGCATGGAGCTGGAGGCGTCGTTATCGGCGCTGCGCATGGCCTCGTTCACCGCGGCCACGATGAGGTCCTGGAGCATCTCCACATCATCGGGATCCACGGCCTCGGGGTCGATCTCCAGATTCTTCAGTTCGTGCTTGCCGTTGACGGTCGCAGTGACCACGCCGCCGCCGGCAGCCGCGGTGTACTCCTTCTCCTGCAGCTCCTGCTGCATCTTCATCATGTCCTGCTGCATCTTCTGGGCCTGCTTGATCATGTTCATGTTCATGCCGCCACCCATGCCGCCCAGTCCGCGGCTGTTAAATCCCTTTGCCATAGCCAAAACACTCCTTATTCTGTGTTACTGTATTTTAATGTTGTCAAACTTTTCCCCAAAGGCCAGCAGGGCATCCAGAGCGTCCCCGCTCCCCTGTGCCGGAACAGCCTGCGTAGCAAGCGCCGGAGCGGCCAGGTCCTCTGCCGGGGGTTTTCCCGCGATCACCGATACCCGGGCGCCGGTGACACCAAAGCAGACATCGGCTGCCTGGGCCAGCCCCTGAAGGACCGGGGGCTTATTCAGCATGGCCCGGGTGAACTCGGTATCCGTCCACAGGGTCAGCGCCTTGTTTTTCCACACGCCGGTTACCTTGGCGGGGTTATTGAGGTAAGGCAGCACCGAAGCAGGCACCTTGCCCCGCAGTCCGGCTACAAAGGAGGGCCAGAAGGCGGAGGTTCCACCCTGCATTCCCCCAGCCGGAGTTGACTGCGCAGGAGCTGCCTGAGCAGGGGGCACCTGGGCTGTGGGAGCCGGAGCCTGGGGTACGGGTGCGCTGGCCGGAACAGCCTCCGGCTCAGGCCAGGAGGGCTCCTCTTCCGGTTCCGGAGGCAGAGGCGGACGCTCTTCCTCCCAAGGGGGCGTATCCTCAACCGCCGGCTTGACCGGCGCCTGCACAGGCGCGGCAGCCGGGACAGGCCGCTGGGCCGCGGGCGCGGACGGAGCACTCTGGACCGGCTGTGCCTGGACAGGCACACCCTTGGCCAGCTGTTCCTCCAGCCGGGCTACCCGGGCGGACAGGCCTGCAAAGGACTCGTCCAGTCCCTCATCGCTGAGCCGAATGAGACACAGCTCCGCGTCGGTACGGCGGTTGACACTGCGGCTCAGCTCGGGCAGTGTCTCCTGTAAGGTTTTCAAAATCTGCAGCAGCCGCTGGGCAGTAAACTGTTCGCCTAGGGCTCGCATGGTGGACTCATCATATCCGCCGGTAAGCAGGGCAGCTCCACCCCGGGGCGCGGTCTTGCGCAGCAGCAGATCCCGGGCCAGGCCGGACAGCTCGGAAAGCACCGAGCCTACATCCTTTCCGTTGCGGTACAGGCGGGACAGGGTCTCCAGCGCCGCGGCGGTATCCCGCTGGGCCAGCTGGCCCATGAGCTTGGCAGTCTCCAGATTGCCTGCCAGGCCCAGGGTGTCCAGAATCTCCTGCTCGTCCACCCGCTGTCCGCCTCCGGCGCACTGGTCCAGCAGGGACAAAGCGTCCCGCAGGCCGCCGTCGGCCAGGCGGGAGAGCAGAGCGGCTCCCTCCTCTGTCAGATCGATGCCCTCCTGCTGGGCCACATAGCCCAGACGCTGGGCAATCTGACCGGGCAGGATGCGCTTGAACGAGAACTGCTGGCACCGGGACTTGATGGTGGCGGGCACCTTGTGAAGCTCGGTGGTAGCCAGGATAAACATCAGGTGGGCCGGAGGCTCCTCCAGGATCTTCAGCAAGGCGTTGAACGCGGGGGTGGAGAGCATGTGCACCTCGTCTACGATGTAGACCCGCTTTTTCACCGCCGCGGGGGTGTATACCGCCTCGTCCCGCAGGGCTCGGACCTGATCCACGCCGTTGTTAGAGGCGGCGTCCAGCTCCAGCACGTCCAGGATAGACCCGTTCTCAATGCCCAGGCAGGCGAGGCACTGGTTGCAGGGGTTGCCATTGACCGGGCTTTGACAGTTCACCGCCCGGGACAGGATCTTGGCGCAGGTGGTCTTTCCGGTTCCCCGGGTTCCGGTGAACAGATAGGCGTGGCTCAGCCGTCCGCCGGACACCTGCTGCTTCAGGGTCTGGGTGATATGCTCCTGCCCCACCACGTCGTCAAAGGTGCGGGGGCGCCACTTGCGGTACAGGGCCTGATACACGTTAAAATCACCTCGAAAAAAAGAAAACTTCGGCGAAAAGCAAGGCCGCACACCGGCCTTTGAAGCGCGCGGTATGCCCGTTACCTGGACAGCCGGCTCAAGAACAGTAACCCCACGGCACACGCGGCTTGCCGCTTAGTGCTGCTCGGCTCCCCGCCTGACACGGTTCACGGGGCCACGTTGCGCGGGACCGGTCTATCATCACTGCTTTTCCAGGTCAGACGACACATCGCACGTCCGGGGGCCGGGATTCATCCCTGCTGTAGCGGGTTGCAGGTACAGGGCACCGCTATCTCCCCAACTAGTGCGGCCTTGCTTTGCGCCGAAGTGCAAAACAAGCTAGACTGTATTTTACTATACTTCCCCCAAAATGGCAACCTATTTTTCCAAATCTGGCCGCTTCTCATAGATATCTTCAAAATTGGGCTTTACATTTTTTAAAAATCTGGTATAATACAAAAGCTGAATTGAATATCTGGGCCTGTAGCGCAGTTGGGAGAGCAAAGGGTTCAGTTTTCTGCCACACTTTTTAATTTCATATCGTTTCTTCTGTTCCGCTTGGGAACGGTTGATTTGGGCCCATAGCTCAGCTGGGAGCGCAAAGGGTTCGGTTTTCTGCCACATCTATAATTTCATATTGCTTTATTCTTCTGTTCCGCTTTTGGAACTGTTGATTTGGGCCTATAGCTCAGCTGGGAGCGCAAAGGGTTCGGTTTTCTGCCACATCTATAACTTCATATTGTTTTATTCTTCTGTTCCGCTTTTGGAACTGTTGATTTGGGCCCGTAGCTCAGTCTGGGAGAGCGTACGGTTCGCATCCGTAAGGTCGAGGGTTCGATCCCCTTCGGGTCCACCACACTCGGGAGATCTCGTTTTGAGATCTCCCGAGTTTTTTCATGCCTTCAGGATGCGCGATAGTACACACTCTTGTCCCCTTCCGGATACAGGAAGTCGAAGAACTGTGTGACACTGATTTTGAATTCCACTTCGATTTCAAAGTTCTTCCCGATATTCACCCGCTCAATGAGCTGCCGCAGGATCATCTTCTTTCCCTCAATGCTGCTGCCCGCATACAGGTCGGCCCAAGACATGATCTTGTCATACTCCTTTTGAACGGCAACGGCAGAGTTTTTCAGATCAGCCGCTTTTTCCTTGGCCTGTTCCAGCTCCTGTGCCAGTGCCGTCAGTTTGCTCCGGGTGTCCTCTATCATCTCGCCGAGGATGTCCGCTCCAAAACTACCAGTCCCGTTGATGGTCTTGATGATCTCTTTTTTGTAGCTCTCCAGCTCCCGTTCTGCGGCGGCATGGAGTTTCTCCAGATTGGCCACCGAACTGTTTGCCAGTTGGAGTTCTTTCTCCCGCTGCTTTTGAATGAGCTGGCTCCTGGGTGCAGTCTTCATTCGCTCAAAGAGTTGGATGACAATCTTAATCAATAATGCCGTCCAGTTTCTCGCCGGAGTATCCGGTCTGACCGTCACAGTCCTGAGGATGACGGATCTTGTAGTGGCAGGCGTATCGGATACGGGTTTCCCGTTTGGGCTCACCCTTGGCGCGTCTGCCGCTGCTGGTGGTCAGCACCAACTTTGAACCGCAGTGGGCGCAGTAGACCATCCCGGAGAGCAGCGACTTCCCCTTGGAGTTAAAGGGCACCTCATTGTGGTGCATTGTCCTGGCCTCCATCAGCTCCTGTGCCCGCTCATACAGATCCAGTGGAACGATTTGCAGCTCCGGAAAGATTTCTGAGCGTGTTTCCCCACTGCGCAGGATTCCAACATACATGATGTTCTTCAGCATTTTGATGATGGTGGTATTGGCGAAGTTGGTTCCCTTTCGATTGAGATAGCCGTTGTTATATAACCACCGGGACAACCGCTGTGCGCCGAACCCCTCATAGACATATTTTTCAAAGATGATGCGCACCACCGCAGCTTCATCCGGGTCAACCAGAATCTCGTTGACTTCGTGATTCTTTTTATTGAAGCGCCCCTGCTTTTCCAGGCGGTATCCATAGGGAACGATCCCGCCGCGGAACCTCCCCTCCTGCACGATTTGTGACAGACGTGTCTTTGTTCGTGCGGAGGTTTTGAGGCTCTCACCGGAAGCCTGCCAGTAACGGATATAGTTCAGCAGTTTGTCGATATGATCATCCATCTTCTGCTGCCCTTCCATTGCGCTCCACACTTCGATTCCGTTGCGGATGAACCACTCCACCACGAAGGGCGTCTCATCATCTCTCCGTCCCAGGCGGTCGAACATGAACACCAGCAGGATGTCAAACTTCCGTTCCTCGGCGTCCTGGCGGATCTCCTGAATGGCGTCGCGGTCAGCGGCAGCCACCTTGAAACCGGAGACACCTTTTTCCGCAAATTCTTTGATGATCGTCCATCCCTGACTCTCTGCAAATTCACGGCAGTATTGTTTCTGCATCGGGATATCATCTTTTTCTACCTGTCCTTTGGTAGAGACTCGATAGAGGCAGTATACTCGCTTGTTTTTTTCCATGATTGCACCTTGTCCTTTCTGGTGTAGGACTGCGGTGCATATGGTCTGCTGTTCATTCAGTTGTCAACGCCTCATGAAATGCCATCACAGCTGAGAATGAAAATATAGTCTGTGCGCAAGCTGCAAGATTTGCTAAACTGGAGACAGCAGGTGTAGTCCGGTTGCACCTTGGTGGATTTTCACCCCGTTTGTTCAACGTGGACGAATTGCCCAAGAGAACAGCAGTATGTCGCGTCACGTAAGTGAAGAGCACGAGTAGCAAAGTTCGGATACCCACCCGGGCAATTCCCAGCCTGCATCGTTCAGGGAGGGATTTGATGCAAGACATATTGACCTGCGCCATGGGACTGGATATTCATCGTGACGTTATCGTTGCCTGTCTTGCCAAAGGTGAGCTGGGCGCCGATCCAGAAATCGAGATTCGCTCCTTCAGCACACTGATTCCGGAAATGCGGAAACTGCGGGATTGGGTGTTGGAAGCAGAGTGCCACCATGTTGCTATGGAGAGCACCGGGATCTACTGGCAGCCCATTTACGAAATGCTGGAACCATGTTTTGATGGGCAAATCAGTATTCTGGTCGTGAATGCCCGCCACATGAAGAATGTGCCTGGGCGCAAAACGGATATGAGGGACGCGCAATGGATCGCCACACTGCTCCGTGCCGGATTACTAAAGGGGAGTTTTATCCCAGACAAAACGTTCCGAGAGCTGCGGCATCTGACCCGGTATCGCAAGAGCATTGTTCACGACATTACCGCCCAAAAGAATCGCATCGATAAATTTCTGCAAAGCTCCGGTTTCCGCTTCACAGCGTTTCTGTCGGACGCATTTGGCGCTTCCGGACGAAATATCATCCGCCATCTCATGGAATACGGAAGTATCTCGCGGGAGGCGTTGGACAGGTGTCTGAAGACACAGACCCGGAAACGTATCGACGAAATACTGATTGCCTTGAACGGTTCACTCTCGGAGCACCAGCGCAACTTTCTTCGCATGATATTTGGGCACTTGGAAGCTCTTGAACAGCACCGCCATACGGTGGAGGACGCTATTACGGAAGAAATCACAAAGCACGAAGAGGCATTGAGACTGCTGTGCTCCATCCCGGGCATTGATGTAACTGCGGCAGCGGCCATTATTGCGGAGATTGGTACCGATATGAGCGCCTTTCCGGATTCCCAGCATATATGCTCCTGGGCTGGTTTAAGTCCCGGTAACAATGAAAGTGCCGGAAAACGTAAGAGTGCTCACATTAACAAAGGCAATCCGTATCTGAAGAGTATGCTCTGCGAGGTGGGATGGGTCATCTCCGGAAAGCGAACCTTGCACCTCTCTGGTTGGTACTGGAAGATAAAACAGCGTAAGGGCGCAAAACGTGCAACGATTGCTTTGGCTCGCAAACTGCTGGCGCTGATCTACACGATGTTGAAGACAGGTTCTCCATACAGCGAAGAATGTTTTGAGACCCGCAGAAAACAAAGTGAGCGCAAACGGGCCTACCGCATGGTGAACGAACTGCAAAAGCTGGGATACTTTGTGCTGCCACCAGACTGATGCCCACTGTTCCATACTTCGCCCGGCGACAGGTTTTGGCCTGCCGCTTTTTGTGCTGCGATGGTTTTTCATGAGGCGTTGAAAGCCTGTTTGTCAAGGTTCACGCCCTCGCTACCTATTTTCGTAGCAAGGTTCATATGCACACACAGTATCCCACACCACTGGTAAAAAGTCTACTGAATCAAGCGGGCTTGTTCAGATTTTCAAAGTCCTGCGCCATCAACAGCGTCTGCTCAATTGCAGATACTGTGTCAGACTGTGTAACGGCGTTTTTAAAGCGGAGGGCAACAATCAGTCCGTCCACTTCCATCGTGATATATTCTGTCGGCTCAGAGTATCGGGGATGCTCCCGATCATACATCGCCTGCTGATAACTCATGTGATCATCCTCCTTTACATGGTCTGCTGCCAAGTTTGTTCTTCTTCGTGGTCGTCCTCGGCGTGGCCTTGGGCGATTTTCTTTTGCCGTTCCTTTCGAAGTGCCTTGCTATCTGCGTGGTAGTGCGTGGTGGTAGTCCTGGAGGAGATGTGCCCAATGATGGCGGACAGTGTTTTGATGTCCATGCCGTGTTCCAGGGAGATGGTGGCAAAGGTGTGCCGCAGATCGTGAAATCTGATTCTTTTGCACCCGGCGCGCTCCAGAATGACCTGGAGCCGTTTCCGCACATAGCCCGGATCGATGGGCTGCTCCGGCTTGATCCGGGATGGGAACATCAAGTCAGAGAAGATGCCTTTCCTGTACGCCAGCAGGAGTTCCACCATGGCGGGCGGCAGGATGATGGTCCGGAAGGCAGCCTTGGTCTTGGGCTCGCTGACGATCAGCTTTCCGCCCACCGGGTAGACCTGCTTGTTGATCCGCAGTTCCCCCGTCTTTTCATTCAGGTCCTCCCATCGGAGAGCCAGGATCTCACCCCGGCGAAGGCCGGTGGTCAGTTCCAGCAGAAATAACTCATACATCCCCTCCTCCTTGGCCTGAAGAAGGAACCGTTGGATCTCCTCCCCGGAGAGAACCTTCATCTCCTTTTGCTCCGGCGGCGGCAGCTTACAGCCCAGGATGGGGTTCTTTTTGATAAGGCCATCTTTGATAGCTCGTTCCAGGGACATCCGTACCACATGGTAGCAGCTGCGCACCGACCGCTCCGACATTCCCGGCCCCTTGGTGTCCCGATGGATCTTCCGGCCATTGGCTTTCATCTCGTTCAGGAACTTCTGACAGTCGGCCTGAGTCAGCTTGTTCAGCGGGATCTGCCCCAGCGCCAGGATAGCGTGGACATAGATCCACTCCTCGTATCCTTTCTGTGTGGTGGCCCGGATCGTTGGCTGGCAGTGGTTCTCATACCAGTAGACGATCCAGTCCCCGAAGCGCATATTCGGCTTGACCTTGAAGGGTTCCACCGAGCCGCAGCCATCCTGGAGCTGCTTTAGCTTTTCCAGGCACTCCGCCTTTGTTTTGGCCAGCACACTTTTGGTTTTAGCCTTTCCGTTTTCATCGTAGCCTACGATGTGCCGCCCCTCCCAGCGACCGTCCTTCCGCAGCCGGACAGTGCCTTGACCATTCTTCCGTTTTCGTGCCATGTTTCTGCCCCCTACACCATGAATTCTTCCATGAAGCCGCCCACGATCTCTGATGCCCTTCGGTGCATATCCCCGGTGACATGGGTATAGGTGTCCAGCGTGAAGGAGGTCTGGGTGTGGCCCAGAATCCCAGAGAGGGTCTTGGCGTCCACCCCGCTGGTGAGGGCATGGGTGGCGAAGGTGTGCCGCAGATCATGAAATCTCAGATCAGGGAGTCCGGCCTCGGTCATCAGTCTTTTCATCCGGTTATAGCCGCTGCTGGGCATGATCGGATCCTCCGGATGGAGTGGGTTGGGGAAGATCCATTGAGAGATCGCTGTTCGCTTCCGCTCCGTTAGGAGCTGTACCGTGCTGGGCGGTAACCTGATGATCCTTCGCCCCTTTCCGGTCTTGGTATCACCTACATAGTAGCCGCCGCCCCGTTTCCCATGCAGGGTCCTGCGAATGGAGAGCGTCCCTTTCTTTTCATCGAAGTCGCTCCACATCAGCCCACACAGTTCTCCCCGCCGCAGTCCTGTGGTAATTTCCAGATAGAAGAAGTCGTGCCACTGCCGGTCCTGTTTGATGGCCTCCATGAACCGCTCCAGCTGTGCGTCATTAAGGATGGTTCTTGTCGTAGACTCTTTCTTGGGGAGCGTCACATCCTTTGTGGGATTCTTTACGATGAGATGGCGGTCCACCGCCACATCCATTGCCTGATGCAGAATGCCGTGGATCCTCCGCACCGTGGCGCCCGCCAGCGGACCACCAGCGGCCCCGCCCTCCTTTTTCAGCTTTCGATACAGCTTCTGGACATCTCCGGCAGTGACCTTGCGGATCTCCTTATCGCCCAGATAGGGAACGATCTTGTCCCTGACATAAGCCCGGTAGCCCTCAAAGGTGGAAGGTCGCACGGAGGGCTTCGCGCACTCTGCCAGCCAAACCTCCAGTCATTCGCCCAGTGTCATCCGGCAGTCCTCTGTCAGTTCTGCCCCATCATATTCTTCCATGCACCGGTGCAGTTTTTCCAGAAGTTCCTTCTGGGTCCCCGCGGAGAGGTAGTGGAAGATGGGTGCCCCGTTCTCCTTGTGGCCGACCACGATGCGGCCTTCCCAGCGACCGTCCTCCCGCTTGCGGACCATGCCATCGCCGGACGGTCTACGCTTTGCCATTGTAAGTTTCACCTCCGAGGTTTTTATCTTTGATTTGCATCGCAGGACCTGCGTGGTCTACCGGATGGGTGGAAACCTGTGGGGCTCTGCCACCCATTGGAACAGCACCGCGCCGCAGCGGCGGCAGATCAGGCAGCGCATCCGGTTGCCCAGGATGCCATGCTTCTTGAAGGTGACGATCCCCTCGCCGTGCTGCCAGCCCAGACCAAGGTCGTCACTGCCGCAGTAGTGACAGCGTTGGATGGGCAGGTGGTTTGTGGTCATTCTTGCTCCTCCCTTCGGTCATCTCTGCGGAGCAGTTCCACCAGGCTGCCGTCGTCTTCGTCCAGCGCTTCCAGGGTCAGACGCGTTCCCAGACGGAAGCCCAGGATGAAATTCTCCAGAGCCAGCGTGCTGCCGATCTCGTTCTCCGCGTTGATGAGCCGCAGCAGCAGACTGTGGGCTTCGCCCTCCAGCAGTTTGGTCAGTTGCTCCTCGCACTCCTGAGATTGTTCCATCGCTTTCATCAGGGATGTGCTGGAACGGATCTGGCGGTCGTATGGCGTGATGTTTCCGTAGTACAGGTCTTCCAGCGTCTCTCGCATTGTGTACCTCCTCTCCTTGTCAGCAACACACCATACCACAGAAACAGAAAATAGCCACAGCAAATGCGCAGAGTTATCAAAGATTTATCATTTGGCGGTCCTGGAGGATGGTATCACATTTTGATACCATCCTCCGGTCCTATCAATATCCTGTCATGCCGCCCATGCCGCCCTGCGTCAGTTCAGGATCTTCGTGGTCATCTGCTTTATGCCCCATGGCGATCTTCTTTTCTTTGATTTTCTGACGGAGCTTGCTGTCTACCTGCAGCCCTGTTCCAGACTGGGGCAGGGATCGGTCCTGAAAGATCCTGCTCATGTGGTGGAGCAAACGGGTGACAGCCAGAAATACATGGGGCGGCCTGCCGCTGTCCTGATGTTGGAGAAGGGCTTCCGCGTAGACGTTACCCTGTGCCGCAGATTTGCTTAACCAATCAGCGCCCAACTCTTTGTCGTACTCCACGCCCTGGCCCATGAGATACAGCTTGCCAAGCATATACTGCGCGTACTGGTTTCCAGCCTGTCCCCCGCGCTCAAACCACTTCGCCGCCGTGGTGAAATTCTTTTGAACATTTTTCCCGCTGTAATATTCCTTGCCCAACCGGTAGGAGGCGAAGTGGTTTCCACCTTCGGCGGCCCGCTTCAGCCAACGGATACCATCCTCCACATCATGCACCTCCACATCATCAGAGAGCAGGAGTTTGCCGAGGGCGTACTGCGCATAGGGGTGTCCCTGCTCCTCCGACTTTTGAAACCAGTACTGGGCATTTACCCAGTCCGGTGTCAGCAGCGGACCGTCCCGCCACAGCTTTCCCATGAGGTACTGCGCGTACCTATCACCGCTTTTTGCCAGTGTTTCCAGTTCAGAGACAGCATCACTGCGCTCCTCCAGTGTCAGGCTCTCATCCCGAATCGCATCCCGAAGGCTTTCGTAGTTATAGGAAGTTTTTCGGAATTTCTCCAGCTCGCTCTCCTGCTCCACGCCCTTGTCCTCAAAGAACAAATTGCACTGCCGGATGTTTTCCGCCTCCTTGATGACGGCGTTTTTAATCTGCCTGAACGCTTTCTCTTGTGACAACCTTTTTCGTTCTCTGGGCTTATCGTGATAGTACCCATCCACCTTTCCCTGGAGGATCAACCACTGGTCGTAGCAGTCCCGCACACTGGGAAGCCGCTCCATCTCGTCTACGATTTCATCTACCAGTTTCTTTTGTGACTTTGGAAGGTAGCCATAGGACTTCTTACCCTTGACCACTTTCAGCTGCATCGCCAGTTCCAGCATGAGCCGCTCTGCCTCCGGGTGGTCGCAGATACCCTCTTTCATAACCTGCACCAACTCCAGCATGGCTTTCCGTGCTTCCTGCACCAGTTCATCTCTGCTGTTAGACTTCTGTTCGTAGAGGTGCAGCAGTTCCTGCTTGAAAATATCGTTGGTGAGTTCGGACTTGATCTGCCGGATGCCATCTCTGGATAAGTACGCCTGCCCCGGCTTTGCCGACCACGCCATCATGTGGACATGGGGGTGTTCCCCTTCATCGTGGAAGGCGGCGTACCAGCGGAAATCGTTGGGCGGGATGTTCATTGCTGCGGCGATGTCGTTGCGGTGCGTGCGGAGCAGATCCCGCCACGCCTTGGCACTGTCGTAGCCCAGCCGCACTGCATCCTCCCGCTTCAGGGAGATAATGTGGGTCCACACATTTCCGGTGTACTGTTCCAGTTCAGACATGGCGCTCTCCAAGTCCACACCATCTTCGTCACCAAACAGGCCGTGGCTGCCCAGCCGCTCTGCGCGGGGACGGGTAGCGATGTACCCGGCGTAGCCCTCCATGTTGGAGAGCTTGTCCCAGTTAGACTCCAGAGCCAGTGTGATGAACGCAGATGCATTGCACTTTGTGGGCTTTGCAGCATAGTCCTCATACTCATAGAGGGTTTTGCTGTCAGGAAAATCTTTCGTAAGTTTGTTGATGAGCTGCTCCTGCTTGCGTGTGGGCGGACGGTCGTCTGGCAGCAGTTCCACCCGTTCCCGCGTGGCGATGTAGCGCAGGTAGCCGCTGAGAGAAGTGTTCCCGCCACACTTGTAGTAGGGACTTTTGACGATCAGTCTTGCCACTCATCTCCCTCCTCCCAGACTTCCCGCACCCGTTGGTCCAGGGAGACGCGGCCATTAGTTTTCTTCACATTGCTGATGCTCTCCGCCCGGCGTAGCTTAAGATCCTCCTCGCTGAATTGATAGGCGTCCGCCAGGATACCGGCTACCATGTCCTGTTCCACGGCCTGCTTGTATAGCAGAGAGGACATCCGATTCTCCATCTGTCCCAGCCGGCCATCCACATAGGACTTGAGAGCGGTGGGGAGGAACAGCCCGGCGTCGTTGGCGCTGAGGTAGTCCAGATAGAAGTCGATGGCCCGCTCGATGAAGGCGGTGAGACTGCGGCTCCCATCCTCCCGGTAGCGGCGTTCCAGAACCGCTTTTTTCTCCGGTGTCAGGTACAGGGCAAACTTCTCTTTCTTGCTCAAAATAGGCTCCTTTCCAGGGGTTGACCCCTGATTTTTTGTTGCAGCAGGGGACTTACGGGGAAGATGACTGCACAGGGAGCGTTTCTCCTCTGTTTTTGACCCCACTTCACAGCCCCGCAGAACCCCTCGCAAACTGCCCGCACTGCGGGCAGAAGTGCTTCTGATAGGGGTCGCCTGCGACCCCTGCCTTTATCCTGCCTCTTTTTTCGTCCTCGCCTTGCGCTCTCCTCCCGGCCGACAGCGGCCCAAATCCGCCCAAAATGGCTCGGGCGGGCAGGGACTCTGCCTAGGTTCCAAAGCGGGCACACAGCGCCTCACAGCGGGTCATGCGGGGCTTTCTCTGCGCTCTGTCCCAGGAGCTTCTGCATCTTCTGCCGCTCCGTTTCTAACTCCAGTTCCTCCAGCTTGTTCTCATGGTGACGGGCGATCACATCCTGCGGCGGCAGCACCGTGAACCGCAGCGATCCGTTGCGTGTCACCCCCGCTTTGGTTGTGACCTTGGTTGGCTCTGCCGCAATCAGTCCACGCTCTTCCAGCCGTTTCACATATCTGCTCACGGTGTTCTCACACATTCCAACCGCTTCCCCAATGGTTTTGTAGCTGGGCCAGCATTGGTGCGTTTTTTGATTTTCACACCGGCGCAGATAGCAGTACACGGCCAGCTCACCTGGACTCAGTCCCAGAAGAAAAATCTCATTGGGCAGAGAGAAAAAATTTCCCATGTACTTCATCCACTACCTCCGGTATGCTCTTCCACCCACTGGATGAACTTTTCCTTGGGCACCACCATGCAGCTGCCCACGCGCAGCACCGGGAAGTCCGGTTCATGCATGAGTTCATACCCACTGGACGGTGATACGCCCAGCACCTGCGCCACCATTTCCGCATTTAAGAACAGCGGCAGCTCATCGTAACTTTGATAGACTGATTTCTTCATATAAGTTTTACCTCCTAACTTATCCAGCAAATGTTTTTGCTATTTGATCGGGTAGTCACACAAAAATAAGCGTTAAAGCATCCTCATCTTACTACTGCACAAAACGGCGCTGAAACGAAACACCTTTGACCAGAAAATGTGCGATGATTCAGTTGTCCTTAAAAACCCTTTCACTTTATTAGCGGTTGAGAATGCAATTTGAGAACCGTTTTTTTAATTTCTTAACAAATTATTTACAACAGGTTTTATAGCTCCGTTATGACCGATCCGGCCTGTGGCCATCCAGCTGGGTTTTCGAGAGCCGAAAACTTTGCCCCTCACTGATAAGGACACTCGCGGGAGATTTGTAAACCAGAAAAAGAAAAAAGTTGAGGGGCCCTGTCCTATGACAGAGCTCCTCAACTTTTCGTAGAGTTTTTTCAGCCGCTTTGATACCGCCATCTTGGACACACCGTAGATCTTGCCGATCTCTTCCATGGTCGGTTCTCTGCCATATTGGAGTCCGATAAGATCCTGGCCCTGGTCATCCAAGCAGGCTGTCCACAGCTGTCCGCAGAGTTTCAAGCTGGAGGTTCTGGAGCGCCGCATCTTCCACGGGACGCCTGACATAACACAAGCCGGACAGCACCGTTTCAAACTCACTTTTGTTCAGATGCCTTTGGTCTTGCTTAGCCTGTTCCCGCTTCCGATCCTGCTCCAGGAAGTTTGCGACCTCCTTTGGCACTGATACTGGCTCCCCATGATAGATGATAACAACTGTATCGTTCATTCTGCAACGTGTCCCCCAGCAGCTCCCCCTGTACCAAAAGCAGATCCAGCGATTCTTTGACTTGGTTCTGGATATTGACCGCACAGGACGCAACCCTCAGTTTCAGGCATCCTAGAACTATCGGTTTGATGCTCCCAGAGATCCCGGGCTGTTTCCATTCCACCCTATCCCCCTCAGCTTTGAGCCGGTGGAACCCGGGCGGTGTTCTCCTGTCCTGTACTCCTCCAGCATCTTGGACATGATCGACTACTCTCTGCGCAGCTGTGTGGAGAGAGGCATTACAGTTCGCCGCTGTAAGAACTGCGGCCGCTACTTCCCCCAGACTGGCCGGGTCAGTGCAGAGTACTGTGAACGTCCCGTGGCAAAAGGTCAGCAGACCTGCCGAGAGGCCGGGGCCTTCCAGCAGTGGACCAAGAAACAATCCGATGATCCAATTTTCAAGGCGTACCGCAAGGAGTACAACAAGCGCTTTGCCTGAATCAAGGCGGGACGTATCTCGGACATCGCTTTCTATACCTGGAGCGAACAGGCCAGAGAGATGAAGAAGAAATGCGACGGCAAAGCCATCACCTTAGATGAATTTATGGCGTGGCTGAATCAGTCCTGAAGCAAAAACAGAGGTCTTCCCCGTTCAGCGAACCGGAAGACCTCTATTTGTATTTTGCTGTAGTTCTAGGCTTTTTTGTTTTCTGCGGCGCAAGATTTTGGCTGGCTCTGCCACAATTTGCATGGTAGCAAGTGCGTTTAGACGAGGAACCGCCCCTCCTTCCATTCCAGATATCGGTGGGCAAAGGCCACATCCCAGGTAAGTATATGATGGTGAACCCACTGGCTGCGTAGGACAGACAGCTCCTCCACCCCTTTCTCAGGACTCTCCTTCTCCAGATTAATCGATAGAGCCTTGACCTCAAAAATCAGGCGCTTGTGCTCAGCCTGGTGGGCGCGGTATTCTGGGGCATTACACTTGACCATGTAGCCTTTCTCTGTATTGAAGTGCATCATGATGGCCTTCTTCGTAATGGAACCCGCCGGAACAGCACAGCACCCCTCAGTCGCGCAAGGCGGCCGGGGGTGCATTCCGGATGTCTAGGTTGCTTTTGCCCTTCTCATTGCCAGATAGGCCAATACGCCCATGAGAATATAGAATCCGCCTATCACCACATTGAACATCAGGTTTGCCATCGTCGAACCCTCCGCAATCAGTCCGTAGTAGATGGGAGAGGTTACGGTGCTGATGATGCTCATCAGCGCAAATCCCATAGAAAACTCGGCCAGGGCCGGGGTCTGATAGTCGGGATCACAGATTTTCAGCAGCATCATACCCGTGATAGTGACCCCCGTGTTGGCACCCCAGCAGACGATCATCCGCTCGAAAGCGTAGTTGCCGCGGAAGACCCTCCGGGCAATGGGGAAGGTGATCCAGGAGACCAGAAAACCCAGCACGCACATCACCGCAATAGGGGTCAGCAACTCCAGCACGGCGGAGACGTCACAACTGGCGATGGCGCCGCAGATCGCCACATCGGACATCGGTCCCGTCACCCGCGCCTTGACCTTTTTGTCGATCATCCAGTCCAGCTTCAGCCTGCACAGGCAGTAATTGAGCCCATACATGATGACCAGCGCATAAAACCAGACCGGACAGGAGGAAAACGCCCCGTTCATCTCACCCAGCGTGGCGCGCACCCAGTAGGCAATGCCGCAGCCCAGAAGGATAATGGCCAGGTGTACCGTGACAGGGTCCACCGAGGAGCTCAGGAACATCTCCCGCCCAAGGGACCCCTGCTGTTCTGGATCGGTGATGACTCCCCGGGCCGTAGTCTCCGGAATCACGCCTGCGTCAAAGCCGGCGATCTCCTTCCGGTCGTTGGCCCGTTTGATCATCCAGATGCCAATGAGCATACCGCCCAGCAGCCCCACGGTGGCCATAGTGACGCCCACGCTCTGGGCAGTGCTCCAGTAGTCCAGCTGAAAGTCCTGCAGAATACCACCGATGGCCGAGGCCGTACCGTGTCCCCCCGCAAACCCCTGGCTCAATTCCCAGCCAAAGGTGCGGTAGAGATCCCACCCCATGGCGGTAAACACCAGGTTGACCCCGTATCCCACTACACCTTGCAGACAGCTCACCGTGGAAAACAGCGCGCACATCAAAAGCACAGACGGGCCATACTGAAGCAGGCCCTTCTTTTTCCGGGCCCGGTCTGCCCCCATGCCGTTGCCAAGGGGAGCCGCCGCGAAAATGGGTACGATCAGAATGGAAGGCAGCAGGGACCACGTATTCAGGTAGTCCTCCGAAAATGGTATCAGATTCAGCACGCGCGGGCCCACGATCAGGGCCAGAAATCCACCGATCACAGAGGCGGGCAGCAGCAGTTTTCTAAAAAACGGGGCCTTCGCCCGCAGAAAGGCTCCGATCAGCAGAAATACCCCTAAGATGGCCACTGCCTTCAGCAGTTCCGTAAATAAGCTTGACGTCATGTCAGTCCCCCCTATTTTCCTCGTTGTTCCGTCTGGTTCCGCCGCCTCTCTCCCGCCGGCGGATATGGCAAGGAGCCGGTCACAGAACGTTGATTCCATGGCGGCTCCTTTCCGAAATTGCTTTAATTTACATGGGGAAGAGCGTCATGGCAATCAGCGTGCCCACAACGCCGCGCAGAATACCGGGGAGGATACCCACCTTGAACATGGTCTTGGCGCTGTAGCCGCCGACGTTCATGGCCATGGGCACCACAGCGGTGGCCATGGGGGTGATCAGAGAGGACATGGTAGCCAGGGCGCACAGGATCACCGGACCTCTGGGATCGCAGCCAATGGAGGTGCAGGTGATCACAGCCACGGGGGTCAGCACGGTGCTCACCGCGCGGTTATACAGCAGAGAGGTCATCAGGAAGCTGACCATGTAGAACACAAAGCCAATGATATAGCCGTTGGTCACGCCCTCCAGCACCTTGGCAATGGCGTCGCCGACCATCTCGGCCGCGCCGGTCTGGGCCAGGCCCTCGCCGAAGGCGGACACGCCCACATACAGCAGCACGGTGCTCAGGTTGAGGTTGTCGATGGCCTCGCGCTCGGTGAGAACGCCGGTAACAACCAGAACGATGGCGCCAGCCAGGGTCACCTGCCAGGAGGAGAAGCCCAGCATCAGGCAGATGACAACCACTGCGAACACGCCGTAGCCCAGGACCTCACGCACGGGGCTCAGAGGCTCCTTCTCCTGCAGCTTGCGCCCGCCGATGGCGGAAATGGGGCGCTCGGGCTGGTCGGGCAGCATACGGGGCATGACGAAGATGGCCCACAGCAGCGTCAGGATGCCCACAGGCAGGAAGACGCTGGTCTCGCTCCACATATTCAGCTGGGTCCCGGTCCAGCCATAGGACTCCATAAATCCGTTCTGGGTCACATACCAGGCGGCATAGGGGCCGATGGGCTCAACGATGAAGCTGGTGGAGACGGTGGCGACCGCGATGGGATACATCATCTTGGAGGGGCTAATGTTCATACGGTCGCACATGCTCTGCACCAGGGGATGCACCAGGGCAAACAGCGCCACGATGCTGGGAACAAACTGGCCCAGCAGGCAGGTCACCAGCATATAACACGCCAGCACCTTAGTGAAAGAGCCGTCGGTGATCTTATAGAGCAGCCTGGTGATGTGGTTGATCATCTGTGTGCGGCTCAGGCCGGCGGCCACCACGAACATGGCCGCCATGGTGACGACTGTGGAGCTTCCGAAGGTCGCGACCGCCGTTTTGGCGTCCAGACAGCCGGTAAACACCAGCAGGATCATGGCGCCCAGGGCGGTAAACGACATGGGGAGCTTGTTGGTGAAAAACAACACCAGCATCGCCACAAAGAGGACAAGACAAATGGTAATTTGGGTCATAACGATTTCTCCCTACTCTTTTTTGTGTGTGTACTCAAATCGTATGCAAGATGTCTTCTATGCCAACGCGGTTAGGGTGTCTGAAACAGATCCCGGGGAATTTTGGGCTGGATTTCTGCCGGGATGGGGGGCTGGTAGGTCTTGCCGCCGGTACGGCGCAACAGTTCCTCCTTGGCCCGCCGGATGATTTCGGGGTCCTCCAGGGCGTCGATGGCGGACGCCGCCATCACCTTGGCCGCATAGAGCATTCCCTTCTTCGCCATGGGGGTCTTTCCCACCGCGACCATCTGCCAGGAGTGCATGGGCACTCCGGCGGGCATGGTGGCGGCGTTGATCTGAGCCACAGGGCAGTTCCAGCTGACGTCGCCCACGTCCGAGGACACAAAGCCCTGGCGCTCCCGGGCCAGCGGCATCACCACCCGGTGGATGGGCTCGTCGGCCCTGGCCTGCAGTTCCTCGCGCATCTGGGGGTCCTCCACCTCGTCCACCAGGGAGTCGTAGTAGGTCTTCCCCTTGGGGAAGGTCTGCTGATACCGCCGGGCCTGCTCCAGATCGGCCTCGTCAAATCCGGCAGGCGGCACCTGCTCCAGATTTTTCTGCATCAGGCGGTTGAGCTCGGTGTTGATGACCACGTTCGAGCAGGCTTTGATAAACTCGATCTCCACCGTCGTATCGGTCATCATCGCCGCGCCCCGGGCAATTTTATTGACCCGGTCGTAGAGGTCGATCAGCTGCTGGGGATGTACGGCACGCAACAGATACACCGCCTGAGCGTAGGGCTGGACCGTCCCCGGAGCGCTTCCCCCGGTGTCGGTGATGGCGTAGTGGATCCGTGTATCGGTGGGCACATGTTCCCGCAAAAACTGTACCCCTATGTTCATCAGCTCCAACGCATCCAGCGCGCTGCGCCCCTGCTCGGGAGACATGGCCGCATGGGCGGAGACCCCACGAAAATGGTAGCAGATCTGATAGTTGGACATGGTTCCCTCAGTGGAGACGCTGTTGACCTCTCCGGGATGCCAACTAAAGGCGATATCCACCTGTTGAAACACTCCGCTCCGGGCCATAAAGCCCTTGCCGGAGCCCCCCTCCTCTGCGGGACAACCGAAAAACACGACCGTCCCCGGCAGATGATTGTCCTGAAGATACTGCTTCACCGCAACGGCCGCAGCCAGCGACCCCACACCCAGCAGGTTGTGGCCACAGCCATGGCCGGGAGCCGACTCCTGCGCCGGGATTTTCTCCAGCGCGGCCTCCACCTGGCTCAAGCCGGGCAGCGCGTCAAACTCCCCCAGAAAGCCGATCACCGGGCCGTCGTTTCCATAGGTGCCGGAAAACGCGGTGGGAATCCCCGCCAAATTCCGCTCCACCTGAAAGCCCAGGGCCTCCAGCGTGTCACAGTACAGTTCGGCGGCATACTTCTCATGGAAGCCCACCTCTGGATGCTCCCACAGCTGGTCGCTGACGCGGCACAGCAGCTCCCGATTCCGGTCAATGGCATCCAGGGCCTGACTCTTCTGGTGATTCATCTGTCCTCACTCCTTTCACCCTCTGTTCATTGGTTCCCGAATATTTTGAATTTATTTAAGACATTTAAAGACACTATTCGGAAATCTTGCTTTAGTATAAAAAAGAAATGCAAGTGCTGTCAAGTTATTATTCACTTTTTTCTGTATTCTCCATTTTTAACAAACCACTACACCTCTCTCTTGTCTTTATCTGGGTTTTCTCCGCTAATTATTTCTATATTCCCCCTCTTCCTGTCATATCTTGAATCTTTTTTTGTCAATTCCTCAATATTTGTCCCCCGGGCAAAATGGGTTGCTCTGGTGGAACAGCTATATTATAATGAAAGCAGAATGTTGTATGCAGAATTTGGAAGGAACGAGGCAGCCAGCATGTATTCCATCGGAGTATTTACCAACGAATTGTCCCTGCAGCGGATTTTAAAGCTCAATGACCTGCTTTCTCAGCGCAGCTATATCACTTATCTGCCCTATACTTCCCCGGACCACCTCCGTTTTTTGTACGAGGAAAACCAGGGAAAATTTGATGCTCTGCTGTTCAGTGGCTCTTACCCCTATAATGTCATTCGGAAATTTTTTCCTCAGGTGGCTGATGTGCCCCACGCGTACTTTGACCTCTCCCCCGTGGACTATTACAAGGCCATCGCCGCTCTGGCCATTCAACACCCGGGGCTGGACTTCACCCGCGTCTATTTTGACCGCCCCCAGGTCCCCGTGGATTTCAAGTCCATTTTTTTACAGGAGGATGCCCCCAGATTGGGCACCGCCCCCATTGACTGGCCCAATGTGGATGCTCCGGACTGGTATGTCCCCCTCCAGGAATACTATAAGCAGCTGTGGGACAGCGGGACCATTGACCTGCTGGTGACCCGCTTTGCCAGCATGGGCTCCTATTTTGATACCCACAGTATCCGCCATCAATATCTGTATCCCTCCCAGGAGACCATGCTGGAGACCTATCAGGATCTGCTGCACCAGCTGGACGCCAGCGCAATGCGGGCGGCGGCGGCCTGCGTGGCTCTGATTGATGTGCCCAAAACACTGACTCAGCAGGAGCAGCAGACCCTGTGGGAGCGATTGCAGCAGTTCAACCGCCAGTCCGGGATGCCCTTCCTGACCTACCGACTCCCCAACCGCTTTGAGATCACCTCCAATACCTCCACCCTGAAGGAACTCACCCAGCAATACACCACCTGTCCCCTGATCTCCTTTTTGACGGAAAAACTCTCCGTCCCCATCTGTATCGGCTGGGGCAGCGCCGGAAATATATCCGAGGCATATCAAAACGGCCTGCGCGCCTTAAAGCAGGCCACCCTGTATGGGGATTGCGCCACCTTCATTTCCCTGGAGAACAATGTCATGATCGGACCCCTTTCCAGCACACAACGAATGGTTTACAACGACATTCCCGACAAAAATCTGATTCAAATCAGCGAGCGGGTGGGCATCTCCCCCTTGTATCTAAATAAAATTTTGTACATCATTCAGCAAAAGCAGGGAAATACCCTCTCCTCCGAGGAGCTATCCTTCTTCCTCAACGTCACTACTCGAAGCGCCTCCCGCATCTTGAAAAAGCTGGAGGAGGGCGGGCTGGCCCGAGTGGAGTATAACCGGCAGCTCAATTTCCGGGGCCGTCCTGCAAAAATTTACACCATTGACCGCTCTAAGCTGGAGTCCGGCCAGGCGCTCTGAGCAACATACCCAGGCACCTCTGGAGCAGCGGCTGTGGCAATTTTTAACCCGCACAACGATGGCGCGGAAATCGGAATACGAAAACTGCACGGTTCAGTCCGTGCAGGCAGGAGGCTCCTTTGATATGGAAGAATAGGAACAAAAATCCAAGAAAAACGAACGCAAGATGTACAGCAACCCCTACCAAAGTCTGGAGGCCATCTGGACAGTGCTGTGACAACTAATCGGAAACCAGTCACAAAATCCCTCGAAAAACAGACATGAAAAGAGGAGTCTTGGAAAAGAACCAAGACTCCTCTTTTTTGTTTTTCCATGAGGAGCCCCAAGAAAAATCCTTCCACATCCAACTGTTTTCCCAACGGCCTAAAAGCGGCTTGAAATCAAGCGCCTGGAATCCGCAAGCCGCTGCGGCAGAAAGAGTCTAGCAGAAAACGGAAGGGAAGAGACAGACGGCTGGATTGGAACTGCATGGTTTGGAAGCAGAGAAATCGCGGCGGGGAAGTGTATCGTCAATGATGTTTTTTACGCATAATTCGCACCATGAGGTGGCCCCCAGAGTGCGGTCAGAATTTGTGGGAGTTTATGTCGCTTTTTCGTTAGACCGGAACAAGTGCTACGGCTCCACGCCTCCCGGGAGTATCCGCTGAGTGTGGGCGAGATCTGTCACTATCTTCAAAATAGGGAGCAGCCGCCCTCCCGTGCCACGGTGAACCGGATCCTGACCCAGGTCTCCAACCTTTTGGAGCTGTTCTCCTCTGACCCCCTGGTTCATCAGGACGCCCCCGCCTGCACCAGCGTCTATCAGACGGAGAATGCCCTCCATGTCGTTCTGGAAGTTTACGATGGAACGGTGCTTCACCAGGATGTAGCTCTGGACCTCACCATTTCCCCGTTTGAGGCCCCCACCTACTCCTCTGTAGACAACCTCCTCAAAAACAAAGTGCTTTCAATCTGAAAACCTTTCCCTTCCAGCTGCGCTGTGTCGGCCGAAAGAAAAGCGTCACAGGCCGGTACCGCTATATCCCCTATGACAAGTGGGAGGCGGAGCAGACGTCTCAGCACAACAAGACCACCCGTTACTACTATCTGGACAATCCCCTGACCGAGGGCGAATGGTGGATTTTTGCCGACCTGGTGTAGGTCTATCCCCACATCTCCCAGAATCAGACGCAGAAGTTTCTGGACGCACCCAACCGACTGCGGTCCCGGCCTGCAACGTATATCCCCAGCCGTTTTGTCTACAAACAGGGGGAAATCCCCAGCAGTTTGCCCTGATCAATCAGCTGGATTAGGCCATCCGGGAACACCAGAAGGTGAAGATCACTTACGGGGAGTACCGCTTGATCTGTTCCGAACGGTGCTGGCAGCCCAAGCTGGTGGAGCAGGCAAAAAACAGCCAGCTCACCGTCTCCACCTATGCCCTGATGTGGTCCAACGGCAACTATTACCTGGTCTGCCGCCATCGCAGCATGATGAATCTGCGCACCGACCTGAGCCTGCATGTGGAGCTTCTTCCCGAAACCTTTGAGCCTCTCAAGGACTTTGATCCAGCCCAGTACCAGGACCGCACACCGGGCATGTATCCCGGCAAGGAAACCTATGTTTGTATGCGCTGCCACGAGCGGATTCTCAACACCCTGGTGGACTTTTTTGGCAGCGTGCCCCAGTACACGCAGCCCAACAGCCAGGGACTCACCGAGATCACCATGTCCATTGCCGCCGAGGGCGTCAAGCTCTTTGCCCTGCAATACGCCGACAACGTGGAGCTGCTGGAGCCTCAATGGCTGCGGGAAAAATCAGAGATACCTTGACCCGGAATGTAGAAAAATATGCTGGCTCATAAAATTTAAACCGTGTGAGGTGTTACCATGGCCCATCACAATCGAAGGAGGCATCGGTCATGAGAATCAGGAGTCCCAATCTCAAAGCTCCCTGGACAATCTGTTTGAAACACTCTTTAATCCCACGCTGTACACTTTGGAAGAGATGCCCGATTGCCCGCGAACTTACAATAGGCGCACACCTGTTCCGTGTTTGGCAGCTCCTCTCTCATTTATCGGAAGTGCCCCAAACAAACCAAATGATCCATGTTATAATATGCAACAACACCACATTCACTCAAAATCGCAGAAAGCATGGCTGTGCCTGTAATATGTTTTTTCCGGTTTCGTGGTGACTTTGGGCAAGTGACTTCTAAGAAAAAAGCAAGAATGCGTTCTTGTCCTTGAGCATCAGCACACATGATAGACATAAGATTCATATAGATCATGTATCCTTATCAAAACCACTCGTCATAATTTCATCGTGAACAGGCTTGCAGATTTATCCAAAATCCCAGATATGCAATGATGAGCCATCCATATAAACGGGATACCTGGACGGGGGAATCTTGCTATTAGACTAGCAGTATTTTTTCTTTTTCACTTTCGCGATCAAATAGGTATTACTGAGAGCACGCATAGCTCGCTCCAGCGCATCCTCCTAGAGCTGGCCACCGGCAAACAAGTCAGTCACCTCTCCAACCAGTTCATCAAGGTGCTGCTCCGCCTTAAAACCACCTTTTTGGCACGTCTCCATTGAATGGATGTCAGCATGATTGAGTAGATAGTCAACTGTGGTGTTGAGCACGGTTGCAATATCCCCGATCACCTTCATGTTGCCTGGTCTTCTTGAGCCTAATTCATAATTTTATATTGTCCTCGTCGTTACAGAAACTCTTTCTACAAATTCCGTCTGTGTTAATCCGGCTGCAAATCTCTTCTCCTTCAGCCGCTCCTTAAATCCCATAAGGGCACCTCTTTGTGTTGTACTCCTGCTGCGACGAACGATTTTTCATAAAAGTTTATTAATTTGAACTGTTATTCCAGCTATAATAAAACCAACACACGAAATATTGTTCGCATTAATAATATGCGTTTGTCAATCAAGAATATGAAATGCGGCCTACTCTGCTTTGAGGTAGTTTTGCCTCCGGGAGCTTTTTTGTTTACTGTCCCCCAATTTTCTGAGCCGCGGATGGCACAGAAATGACTTGCTTCATTCTGCTCTCAGAGGTACAATGCAGACAGTCAGAGATATGAAAAACGCTCCCCGTCCCTGTCGGCAAAAGACACCGGCAAGGGCTGGGGAGCGTTTCTGACCACAGACCCCACCACACACCGCCCCGGACCACACGGAAACAGCATGGTCAAAGAGGCCCAAAGATGAAGTGGAGCGGAGCCGAAACAGGTAGTGTCAAGGATTTTTCGCAAATTAGTTTGCAGTCGCTGGAGTAAATGAAG